>VXME01000125.1:54118-102913 GCA_009861545.1 Acidobacteriota bacterium
GCGTGCGCGTGCCGCGGGCTCCCGAGGCTGGGAGCCTAGGCCGCAGGAGTTTCGCTGGCGCGAAACTCCCAACGCGACCGCAAGGTCGCGCTTAGTCGGCGGTGACGCCGGCCCCGGCGCCGTCCTGCGGGTGGAGGATCGCGTAGGCCGGCAGGCCGATGGCCTCGAAGGTCTCCATCACCTCGCGCGCAGGCGAGATGCCGAGATCCTCCGCCTGGAACTTGACCTTGACGTACTCGTCGAGCGCCGCCTGCACGCCGGCGGCCTGGAGGGTCGTCCTGTCCATGGTCAGGCAGTTCTTGCACCACGTCGCCCAGACGTCGACGAGCACCGGCTTGCCCTCGGACTCGGCGGCGGCCAACCCCCGGGCGAGCGAGGGGTGCCAGCCTTCGCTCACCAGCTCCTGCACGCTCTCGGCGACCAGGTCCGGATCGACCCAGCGCTGGCTGAACAGGCCGTAGGACAGGTACCCGTAGTAGACGGCCGTGCCGAGAATGAACACGCCGAATGCCTGCTTGACCCGCACCATCCAGGGCCCGGGCTTCGGCATCAACGTCAGTCCGGCGCCGGCGATCGGCCACGGGATGGCCATCCCGATCCCCAGCACGAAAGGCAGCGCGAGCGCCAGCGTGGTGCCGGTGCCGTACAGGTTGCTGGAGAAGACGATGACCTGGATCACCACCGGCGCGACGCAGGCGCCCGCCAGGAGCGCCGCCACGCCGCCCATGCCGAACGCCAGCAGGAACGATCCCTGTCCGGAGGCCCCGCCGGAGAAGCGGTTCTGGAAGCGCGAGAAGTCGATCGTGACGACGTCGAACATCGCCAGCGTCAGCACGACGAACAGCAGTGCGATGCCGAGGTTGAACCAGGGCGAGGCGTTGATCGTGCCGAAGGTCCCGGCGGTCAGGATCACCACGAGCCCGAGCACGCCGTACACCAGCGCCATGGCCAGGCCGTAGGCGCTTCCCAGCGAGAAGCCGCGCAGCCGTGAGCCGGCGCGGGCGCCCGCCCCGATGATCGCCAGATTGATCGGGATCATCGGCAGCACGCACGGCGTCAGGTTCAGCGCGAGTCCGCCGATGAGGATGAGGGCCAGGATGGCCAACGGGCCGCGTCCCTCGAACCATCCCCGCTCGACCTCGCCCGACTCGGCGCGCCGGATGAACTCGAGGAACTGCTCCTCGTTCAGGTAGCCGCCGGTGGTTGCGGCGACGGTGAACCGCTCCAGCCGCGCCAGCACGTCGCCTTCGTCGACGGGCTCGGCCGGGGGCGGCGAAGCGGTTCGCGGCGGATCGGCGGCGCCCGCCGCGGTGAAGGCCATTCTCTCGAACCGCTCGGCCCCCGTCGGCGTGGGCACCTGATCGCCGGGCGCGATGCGGACCTGGAACGCCAGCCTGGCGGTCGCCGGGATGTAGCACATGCGCTCGTCGCACGCCTGGTAGCGGAGCGAGGCCGGCACCTCGTAGTCGCCCGGCGCCAGGTCCCCCTCGATGGCAAGGGCGACGCCGATGGCGAACGTCTCTTCGAACACGGCCAGAGGCTGTTCCGCGCCCTGCTGCTCCAGCATGACCGGCTCCGGCCAGGCGAGGCCCGCGACGGCGATCCCGGCAGGCGGTTCCACCGTGAGCACGGTGGGAATCAGAAAGTCCTCGAGCGGTTCGTTCGAGTTGACGTGCAGGCCGCTTCCCGCGGGCTCGAGCCGGGCGTCGACGGCGACCCGATGCGTGGAGCCGGCGTGCGCCACATCGGCCTCGGCCACCGTCGCGATGTCGATCGAGATCCGCCCCGGCTGCGCCGTCGCGGCCGGCGGCGCACTCAACGCCGCGGCGGCCGCGGCCAGCGCCCAAAGTGTCCGGCGCAAGAGCCCGGAACTATCCAACCTCGACAAGCGCCCCTCCATCCTCATTGACCTCCACGTCCCGGAGCCGACCGCGGAGCGGCACGCGCACCTCGGTCACCTCGCCGGCGACCGGCACGACCAGCGTCTCGCGGGCGTTTCCCCGATAACGGAGCGTGACGGTGATCGGCACCTCGAAAAGCTTGCCTCGCTGCTCGAACCGCAACACGGCTTCGCGACCGCCGGAGCCGGACTCGATCCGGTACCGGAAGTCGACATCGGGCAGGTCGTCCTCGTGAATCCAGCGATCGAAGAACGCCGTGAGCGATCGCCCTGACTCGGCCTCGAACGCCCGGATCAGGTCGTCCGTCCCCGCCTTTCGGAACCGCATCTCGTTGTAGTAGCGCCTGATCCCGGCGAAAAAGGTGTCGTCCCCGAGGAGGCGCCGCAGCATGTGCAGCACCATCGCGCCCTTGTTGTAGACGAGCGCCCGGAACACGCGCGGCTCGTCCTCGATGCGTCCCAGGCGGTTGCCGAGATACACCGGCCCCTGATCCGAATGCCGCAGGCTCCAGCGCCGCATCTGGGTGAGCACGTCGGAGAAGACCTCCGGCCCGCTGCGGTGCTCGGCGTAGAGGGCGGCGAAGTACTGCGCGAGGCCCTCGCTCAGCCACTGCTCGTGGTAGTTCTTCCACCCGACGGCCTGACCCCACCACTGGTGCGCGAGCTCGTGGGCCAGAAAGAAGTCGGGATACGAGCTGAAAGCGACCGGATCGGTGCGCCACGACATCATCACCCCGGGGGGCAACGGCAACGGCTGATTCAGGACGGCGAAGTACGCCGGACTGTGACCGCCGGGCAGGATCGCGTCGGTCAGGGCGAGGGTGAACGTGGGGTACGGAACGTCGCCGACGACGGAGGCATAGAAGTCGAGTATGTCCGCGGCGGCGGCGTAGTATCGGCCGACCCGATCCCGCGTGCGCTCGTTGGACTCCACCGCCAGCCGCACGCTGTCGTAGGAGACGCCGTGCCGCACCGTCCCCGTCGTCTCCGGAGCGGCGTCCAGCGTCACCAGGCCCGCATTGTCCGCAACCGGCGCGAACTCGCTGATCAGACAGGAAAGATAGCGTGTCGGCTGAAGCGTGACGTACCGGTACCGCCGCGTCCCGGCAGCGTCGCCGTTCGGCGCCCAGACGGCTGGATTGTCGTCGCTCGGCTCGCCACTCGCGACGACGCCGTAGTCGGCCGGCACGGTCAGGTCCATCGTCGCGGTGGCGTAGTCCGACGTGCCCGCACGGGGATACCAGTGGATCGAGTTGCTGTAGACGTAGCGGCGCGCGCCGATGCCGAAGAGCGTGGGTGCGCCGACCGAGTCGAGGCCGAACCCCCGCCGGCCCATCCAGTTCTCGTCGAGCTCCTGGGCCTCGAGCAGCCCGGAGTACTCGATTTCCACCGTGAACTCGGCACCGACGGGCGGGACGCCGCTCGGCAGGCTGACGATGACGTTGTCCCGGCCGCGCATGCGAAAGAACAGCAGCGGGCCCAGCTCGTTCGAGACGACCGAATGCACCTCGAGATCCTCCGCCAGACGCAGGGTCAGCGACGTCAGGTTCGGTCCGGTGACGCGCACGGCCAGTCGGGTCCGGCCGGTGATGAAGCAGCCGCGCAGCCGGGGCTGCGCCCGCAGCGACTCGCGCGCGACGCCGGCGGGCTGGAAGGACGCCGCGATCCGGTAGTCGAGGACGTCGTAGGCGACCCCGTCGTCCTCGCTGTAGTAGCGGCCCTGCACCGCGCGCTTCCGCGCCGACGAGTAGAGGGCGATGATGCGCTGGTTCTCGCGCTCGTAGAGCGATACGTCCTCCGGTTGATTCGCGGACTGCGCGAAGGTCAGCGTCCCGTACCGATCGGTCTGCATGTCGGCGATGAAGTCGCCGCCGCCGGGCGTCAAGGACCAAGCCTTCCGGCTCAGATCGCCGAGGTCGAGCCCGAACGACAAGGGTGCGAACTCGTCGAAGATCTCGCGGGCCCGTTCGAGCTCGCCACGGTCGACCGCGCGCGCACGCAGGCCGTCGACCGAGACTCGCGCCGCGAACCGCGCCGGGTTCAACCGAACGAACGCCCCTGAGAGATCGGCCTCCAGGGTCTCGCGTCCGGTCAGCAACCGAACCTGCCCTCGTTCGGCCTCGGGCGCGGGTGCGAAAGTGAGGACGCCGTCGCCGAGGAGCACCATCGCGGTGATGCCGCCCGCGTCGGTCTCGGCGACGAAGACGCTGCCCCGCACCATGTGCAGGGTCATGTCCTCGCCCGCGATGACGAGGTTCGCCGCGTCGTACGCCACGTCGGCGTTCAGCGTGAGGTTGAGGAGTCCCTCGACGACGTCGACGCGTTCCTGGCCGGCGATCCGCCAGCCGTGGGGGCCGTCGCCGGCGCCGTCGTCCCGTACGACGTCGACGGTCCAGGTCTGGAGCCGGCCCGCGACGCCGCGCTCCGTGAACACCTCGACGGTCAACTCGTAGCCGGTCCCGTCGGCCTCGTCGTCGAGCGGGCGGACGAAACGCCCCCGCGCCGCCGCTTCCTGCACGTTCCGCCTCAACGCGTCGGCGGTGAAGGCGCGCGCCGCGGTTCGGTCGGCGCCGTCCGCCAGCAGGTCCATGTAGGCTTCGGTGTCGGCCGTTCGCACCGCCGCCTCGAGGCGAGCCACGAGCGGGTCGAAATCCGCGAGGGTTGGCGTCTGCGCCGCGGCGCCGGCGGCTGCCAGCGACAACGCGCCGACGATCGCACCCGTGACGGCGCGAGAGCGGATCATGAGCTACTCCGCGAGGAAATCCGCGGTGAACGTCTCGATGGCGTCGTAGAACGAGTCGAGCTCCGCCGGCGGCGCCAGGAACACGATACGGAAATAGCCGTCCGCGGGCGCGGTCCCGAATCCCGAGCCGTACACGCACAGCAGGCCGGTGGCGCGCAGCAGTCCGATGACGTAGTCCTCGTCGGTGCGGCCCGGCGGCAGCTCGACCTTCGGCATCGCATAGAACGCCGCCGCCGGACGCACGCAGGAGACGCCGTCGATCGCGTTGAGCCGGCGCGTCGTCACTTGCGCGCGCTCGCGCAGCGCGCGGAGGAACTCGACCTGGTGCGACTTGTCGCCGTTCAACGCCGCGGGGACCGCGTACTGCATCGGGCCCACGCTGCAGAGGCGGCCGTCGGCCATGTCCTTGATCGCCGCGAGCGCGGCGTCGAGCCGCGCGCCGCCGCCCACCGCCATCCAGCCGGCCCGCCAGCCCGGCGCCAGATGCGCCTTCGACAGCGACGAGAACGATATTACCGGCGCGTCCGGGTTGTACGACCCGAGCGGTGAAACCCGGCCGTCGTAGGCGAGATCGGTGTAGCCCTCGTCGGAGAGGAGCACGATGTTGTGGCGATCCGCCAGCTCCAGCAGCGCGAGGCGGTTGTCGCGCGTGTAGACGGCTCCGGTCGGGTTGTTCGGGTCGACCACGACGAGCGCGCGGGTCCGCGGCGAGATCAGGCTCTCGACATGTTCGATGTCCGGCTGCCACCCGTAGGCCGGATCCTTGCGGTAGTAGACGGCGCGGGCGCCGAGCTTCGCGAGCACCCCGGTGTACAGCGGATAGGTCGGCACCGAGACCAGCACCTCGTCGCCGTGATCGACGAGCACGCTGAGGGCGAGGTCGATGCCCTCCGAAGCCCCGGCGGTCAGCACCACGCGGTCCGGCGACACGGCCAGCCCGCGTGTCTCGAAGTCGGCCGCGACGGCTTCCCGGGCTTCGGGCACGCCGGCCGCCGGCGTGTAGCCGTTGTACCCGTCGCGCATCGCGCGCTCCACCGCCTCAATCAGGTGCGGCGGGGTCCGGAAGCCGAACAGCACGGGATCGCCGATGTTCAGGTAGCGGACGCGCCGGCCGCGCGCCTCCGCCTTGCGCGCTTCGGCGACGATGCCGCGGATCGCGTAGTCGAACGCGGCGCTTCGCTTCGCCACCGGCACGGTGAACGGCGCATCGACGACCATCTGTTGATGATACCGCAGCTTCGCGGCTAAGCTCCCGCGCATGGCGATCCGGACCGAGCTCTCCCTGCGGCTGCCGAACAGTCCCGGCGCCCTCGGCCGCGCGTGCCGGATTCTCGGCGACGAGCGGGTCAACGTCGTCGCCCTCACCGTCGAACGCGGCGGCACGCTCCGCATGGTGGTGGACAACCCGCTGCGCGCGGCCGGGGCGCTCGCCGAACACGGGCATGCCGTCGAGCAGCGTTCCGTGCTGTTCCTGGAGGTGCCGAACGGACCGGGGGCCCTCGGGCGCGCGGCGGGCCTGCTGGCGGCAGCCGACGTGAACATCGAGTACGCCTACGCGTCGGCGATCGGGAGCCAGCCGCTGGCGGCGGTCGTGGTCGGGGCGGAGGACGCCGAGCGGGCCGCCACGGCGGCCGGCGTCTAGCGCCCAGGACGCTAGGAATCCGTCGTCCGCGGCGCGATGGAGGCGTCGAGGGCTTCGACGAGCTCGCGCAGCGACGCCATCTCCTTCTCGGCCGCGTAGAGGATGGCGCGGGTCTCCTGGAGCGAGGGCCTGCTCCATTCCTCGTCCTCGAAACACACCTGCCCGCGCTCGTCGAAATCGACGAGGACCGCGTCCATCGGCTCCACGTAGAGACGCATGGAATGCCTTCAGCGGGAAGCGGCCCGTCTCCGGTTCATTCGCTGGCGGCCTCTTCCGGGGCCCGGGCCGGGGCCTCCGCCGGTTCGATGGAAAAGTGCAGCGTGTCTTCCGCCAGCCCAATCCGGACGGTGCCGCCGTGTTCGAGCCGGCCGAACAGGATCTCGTCGGTCAGCGGATTGCGTACCTCCGTCTGCACGACGCGGGCGAGCGGTCGCGCACCGTACACCGGGTCGTAGCCCCTGCCGGCGAGCCAGGCCCTGGCGGCCGGGTCGAGCGCGATGGCCACCCTGCGCTCGGCCAACTGCGACTCGAGTTGCAGGATGAACTTCTCGACGATCGTCTCCATCGTCGCCGGCGCGAGCGCGTCGAACGGTACGATGGCGTCGAGCCGGTTGCGGAACTCGGGACTGAAGATCCGCTCGATGGCCGCCTTCATCCGCCCCCGCGCGGTCGCCGCCTGATCGTCGCCGAATCCGATGGGGGTGGCGCTGGCCTCGCGCGAGCCGGCGTTGGAGGTCATGATGAGGATCACGTGGCGGAAGTCGGCCCGGCGCCCGCCGTTGTCGGTGAGCGTGGCGTGGTCCATGACCTGCAGCAGGATGTTGTAGATGTCGGGATGCGCCTTCTCGATCTCGTCGAGGAGCACCACGCTGTACGGGTGGGAGCGCACGGCGTCGACCAGCAGGCCGCCCTGCTCGAAGCCGACGTACCCGGGCGGGGCGCCGATCAGACGCGCCACCGCGTGCTTCTCCATGTACTCGCTCATGTCGTAGCGGATGAACTCGTTGCCCAGGTGGATGGCGAGCTGCCGCGCGAGCTCCGTCTTGCCGACCCCGGTCGGTCCCGTGAAGAGAAAGCAGCCGGCGGGATGGTCGGGCACGCCGAGCCCGGCCCGCGCCCGCTTGATGGCGGTGACCACGGTCGCGACCGCCTCGGACTGCCCGAAGACGACGCGCTCGAGCGCCTCGCCCAGCGTCCGCAGGCGTTCCTTGTCCGACGAGGTCGTCTGCTTCTCCGGGATCCGCGCCATGCGGGCGACGACACGCTCGACGTCGGCGATGGTCACCTCCGGAGCCTCGGCGCCGGTGTCTGCCTCTTCGGCGGCGTCGGCCGCCGTCCGCTGCATGCCGATCGCGGCGCCCGCCTCGTCCAGGATGTCGATGGCGCCGTCGGGCAGCCGTGAATCCCGCAGGTGGCGCTTGGCCAGCTTCGCGGCGGCAGGCACGGTCTCCGGACCGAACGTCACGCCGTGGTGCTCCTCGTAGCGCGACCGCAGCCCCTCGAGGATCTTCGACGTCTCGTCGACGGTCGGCTCCTCCACCACGACTTTCTGCAGCCGCCGCGCCAGCGCCCGGTCCTTCTCGATGTGCTTGAACTCCTCGAAGGTCGTCGATCCGATGACCCGCAGCTCGCCCGCCGACAGCAGCGGCTTGATCAGGGTCGCCAGGTCCATCGTCCCGCCGGTGGTCGCCCCGGCGCCGACCGTCGCGTGCACCTCGTCGATGAAGAGGATCGGCAGCGGATGATCGGCCAGCGCCTTCGTGACCGCCTTGAACCGCTCCTCGAAGTCGCCGCGGAAACGCGTCCCCGCCAGCAGGGCGGCGGTGTCGAGCGAGAAGACCTCCGCGCCGGCCAGCCGCGCCGGCACGTCCTCCTCCGTCAGCCGCGCCGCGAGCCCTTCGGCGAGCGCGGTCTTGCCGACGCCCGCGTCGCCGACGAACACCGGGTTGTTCTTGCGCCGCCGGCAGAGGATCTGCAGCGTCCGCTGCAGCTCCGGGACCCGGCCGATCAGCGGATCCAGCGCCCCGGCCCGGGCCCGTTCCGACAGGTTGGCCGTGTAGGCTTGCAGCGGATCGCGGGCCGCGGCGCGTCCTTCCTCGCCCGCGCCGGCCTCGGCCCCGTTCCTCCGCTTGTCGCGTTCGCCGTCTCCCGGCGAGACCTTGGCGATGCCGTGCGAGATGTAGTTGAGGACGTCGAGTCGGGTGACCCCCTGCGCGGCCAGCACCTCGGCCGCGTGCGCCTTGGGCTGCTGGAGGATGGCGGCCAGGATGTCGCCCGCCCGCACCTCGTCCTTGCCGGCGCTCTGCACGTGCAGCACGGCCGTCTGCAGCACGCGGCGGAAGGCGAGCGTCTGCGCCGGCTCGCCGTTGCGCTCGCGGCGGCCCGCGGTCTCCAGGGTCCCGAGGAACTCGTCGAGCGCACTCCGCAGCTCCCGCAGGTCGGCGCCGCAGGCGGCCAGGATCCGCTCCGCCTCGGTGTCGTGGGCCAGGGCGTAGAGGAGGTGCTCCAGGGTCAGGTGCGTATGGCGCCGCGACATCGCCTCGCGGTAGGCGACGTTGAGAATCAACTCGAGGGAGGCGCTGAACATGCGGATGCCGTGGGAGGGCCGCGGTTACCCGTCGCCCTCGATGGAGGCCTGCAGCGGGAACCCGCCGCGCTCGGCGAGCTGCCGGACCGTGTCGACCTTCGTTTCGGCCACCTCGTACGTATAGGCGCCGCAGACCGCCTGACCCTCGGTGTGCACCTGCATCATCAGCCGGAATGCCTCGGCCGGCGTCTTCCGGAACACCTCTTCGATGACCGCGACCACGAACTCCATCGTCGTGTAGTCGTCGTTCAGCAGCAGGACGCGGTACAGCTTCGGGGTGACGGTCTTGTCGCGCGTGCGCTCGATCACCTCGCCGCCGGGCTGCCGGTCGTCGTCGTGGGCGGTCATGCCTGCAGTCGCCCGAGCGGGCTTCGCGGGGCCACGTTGCCAGAGTACCGGCATGGGTTTCGCGCGGTCAAGCGGCGCGCATGTCGGCCCACGGGCGGCTGCGCGGCCGGCAGCCGGGATGGTCGCCTCTGCGGAACGGACGTGGCCGGTTCGAGATCAGCCGTCGATCAACCAGGCCAGCATGGACGCCGGGACCGCCATGACGCCGGCGTCTTCGACGTCCAGCTCGGTGCGGGTCGCAACGATGCCGCGCCAGCCGGAAGCGGCCAGGGTTTGCGCCTCGCGCCGCCAGCGGCCGTCGACGTACTTCGACTCGATGGCGACACCGCCGAATTCGGGACCGACGAAGTCGATCTCCTTGCGGGTCGCGGTTCGGTGGTAGAGCACGCGGTCGAACTCCGGATAGCTGCCCGGGTGGGCGCGTTCGAAGTTGCGCAACAAGGCCATGCCGATCTGCTGTTGGGAGAGCACGTTCGCATCGGGCGTGCCCGGTCCGAGGCGTGCGTAGACGGGATCGGTGAAGTAGGCCTTCGCCTGCGCGTTCAGCTTGGGTCGCAACCGGTCCTCCCGGTGGCACGGCCAGAGAACGAAAGCCTCGCGCAGATCGTCGATGCGCCGCCGCGCGGTGGGTTGCGAAACACCGATGTCGTCCGCGATCGCGGCGTAGTTGAGCGGGGAGCAGAGACTGTTCGTCATGCGTTCCAGGAACGCGAGGGTCTGCACCCGTGACCACTCGGTGCGCCGGAAGGCGTCGCCGTGGATGACGTCGATCAGACTGCGCACGAACGCCGGCGCGACCTCGCGGGCGGTCAGGTAGCCGGCGACGGCGGTGGGGAATCCGCCCACCAGCAGGTAGGCGTCCCAGGCGCCGGCCAGCAGATCCAGCCAGGGCGCCAGTGCGCGGGCCGCCTCGGCCACCCGTTGCGGGGTCAGGTCCACGGCCCGGAGCCGGCCCACGTCCACCGGCGCCGGCTCCTCGGCCGTGAGCTGCATGAAGGTCCGGAAACCCATCGGCAGCAGCACCCGGTCCGGATCGCCGGCCGGCCCGCGCCGCCCGGCAAGCGCCTTCACCGATCCCGTCAGATCCGCGGCCGAGGATCCGGTGATCACCACGGTGTCGGCGCGGAACCGCGCGTCGTTGTCGCGCAGAAACTTGATCCGTTCGGGCCAACCGTCCGTGATGCCGGTGATCTCGTCGATGAACCAGAACCGCCGGCCGCCGCGCGGCGTCAACGGCCGCGCAGCCTGGACGAGGCCGCCCAGGTCGTTGGCGCGCCAGCCGTCGACCGAGGCGTGCAGGATGCGTCTCGGCTCGGCGCCGCCCGCGATCAGGGTCTCTATGGCGCGCTTGACCTCCACCGACTTGCCGACGCGCCGTGGGCCGCGCAGCACGTACAGTCCGCCCGGCGCGAGGTCGTCGAGCACGCCGGCGGAGTAGCGGAACGGGGCATCGTCGGCGTCCCGCAGGTCCGGATCGTCCCGCGACCATCCGCGCGGGTTGCGCCACCAGCGGTTGGTCGCCACCAGCATCCGCTGCACGTCGCCCTGTTTCACCGTGGGATCCTCAATGTCTGCGGCAGGGGTCCGGCCCGCGACTTCGATAATGTATACATTATCGAACACAATAAGTTTGAAAATGTGCTCTTTTTCAAATATCGGAGGTTGGGCCCGGCGCGGTCGGCCCGATTGCCGCCCGGGTCCGACGACCGGCCGAAGGACAGCGTCGCCTGCGCCGGCACCGTCTCTGCGGCGCAGCTCCATAGTACAATCCGGCCCCGGTGGAGACGATTGCGCGCGGCATCACGTACACCGACCTGCTGCACCGCGGCCGGCCGCGCGTCATCGCGACTGCCATCGTGCAGAGCGCCGCCGGGGTCGCGCTCATCGATCCGGGTCCGACGTCGTGCCTGGAGACGCTCCGGACGGCGCTCGCCGACGCCGGCATCGCGATCGCCGACGTGCGCGCTCTGCTGCTGACGCACATCCATCTCGATCACGCCGGCGCCACCGGATCGCTGCTGCGGGAGAACCCCGACATCGCGGTCTACGTCCACGAGCGGGGCGCACCGCACATGATCGACCCGTCGAAGCTGCTCGCCAGCGCCGCGCGGCTCTACGGCGACGAGATGGACGAGCTCTGGGGGGCCTTCCTGCCGGTGCCCGAGGCCAACGTGCGGGTGCTCGCCGGCGGGGAACGCATCGGGGCGGCGGACCGCAGGTTCGAGGTCGCCTACACGCCGGGGCACGCCTCCCACCACGTCAGCTTCCTCGACCGCGAGAGCGGCATCGCCTTCGTCGGCGACGTCGCCGGCGTCCGGACCGGCCACGAGCTCTTCGTGCTGCCGCCCACGCCCCCGCCCGACATCGACGTCGAAGTCTGGGGGCAGAGCATCGAGCTTGTCCGGCAGTGGCGCGCGTCGACCCTGCTGGTCACCCACTTCGGCGCGCACCACGATCCGGAAAAGCACCTCGACGCCATGCAGACCCACCTGACCACGATGACCGACATCGCGCGGGAGTGCATCACGGCGGGGGGCGGCGCTTCGGAACAGCAGAGCCGCTTCGTCGACGAGATGCGCGCCTACATCGAGCAGCACATCCCGGCCGACGAGGCGGGCCTCTACGGCACCGCGGCGCCGCTCGATCAGTGCTTCCTCGGCCTCGCGCGCTACTGGCGCAAGCGCGGGGTGACGGGCGAGTAGCGGCGGGAATCGACCGCTCAGCGCTTCAGGCGCAGGTCGGGGCTGACCTCGCGGAGCAGGTCGTCGATCGACGCGACAGTGTCCGCATCGACGTCCTTGCCGCCGTCGCCGAGCGCGACATCGAGCCGGAACTCCAGCGACACGCCGGCCGCGGACTTCACGATGTCCGGCAGCACGTCGATCAGGTCCTGCAGGGCGGCCGGATCGAGCACCGCGGAGCACCTGTACGCGGCCCGCGACTCGGCCGCCTTCGGTGTGGCGGAGGACGGTTCGAACGCGATGGGGGGCCTCAGGACCACCGCCGCCGCGCCGGCAACGTCACACGGCCACGCGTCGCTGCCGGGCGTCGTTTCCAGCCAACGAGACGCGATCGCGTCGTCGACCGCGCGGCGCAGCACCGTCCACGGGAGGGGACGGCCTTCCTGACCGGCCAGGGCGACGGAAAGCGCCAGGACTGTCGCTTCACCGGACGTCCAGGCGTCGGGGAGGGCGTCCACCATGAGGCGCTGCACCGGCAGCGGGTCCAGCGGCGCCCGCAACGTGGCGGCGGGGGTCAGGACGCCGGCCGGCAGCGGCTCGCCCTGGAAGCTGGCCGGTCCGTTGAGCAGCCACAGACCGCCCCGCCGCACCGCCTGCGCGACGGCCGCTTCGACCGCGCCAGGGGCGCACGCCGGGATGTCGACCGGCTCGTCGTAGCCTTCGCGCGGCGTCATCACCGTCCGCCCGCCGGCGAAGTAGTCGATGACGGCGGCGACGGTGATCGACTCGCCCTCCCAGAGCCGGGGCAGGATTCCCGGCGCCAGGATGCTCGCATCGAGGTTGGACAGCGTGGCCGCGCCCGGGAGGAAGAGCTCCAGGGCCGGTTCCGCGCGCGCCGCCTCGTCCACCGGCGTCCGCCACCACGTCCGGACCGTGCGGTCGGGCCGCGGGAGCGACGCTACGAACAGGCCGTCCTGCACGCCGCGGTCGATGGTGGCGAGGATCTCCTGCACGCGGAGCATCTTCGGCAGCCGCGGGTGCTCGGCGAACGCGCTCGTCAGGTCCTTCACGCGTCGCGACGGCTCGTCGTCGCGCCACAGGTCGTACGGCCCGCCCGGCAACAGCGCCTCGGCGTTGATCGCCGTCTCCTGGATGCGCGCACGGCGGTCGGCCTTGACCGTCGCGAACAACGGGTCCGAGCCGACCGTCACCCGGAACGCCTGGACCTCGTTCTGCGGGTTCGCGGTCACGACGATCGTCCACGCCTGCCGAATTGCTTCCGGCATCCTGCGGCGGGCCTCTTCGGTCCAGGTCGCCAGCATGTCCTCGCGCACCGGGTCCTGCGGCTGCCCCTTGAGCTGTTGCTGCACGTCGTCCCAGCCGAGATACTCGCGGACGCGCAGGCGGGCCACGTCGAGCCCGTCGGTCGACGGCGCCACCAGCACGACGGCGTTGCGACGGATGCGGGGGCGATCCGGCCCGGTCGTCTCGTCGATGAAGCGGCGCGCCGCGCGGCTGGGCCGGCCGGCGTTCGAGACGGCCGCCGGCGGCAGGACGGCGAAGTGGAACTCGCCATCGTCCTCGACGTCGCGGGGCCGCTCCGGCAGCATGTGCACCCGCGCGCCGAACGCCCGCGTTCCCTGGGTCAGGCTCTTCGTCGCCCGGACCTCGGCCAGCAGCTTCAGCTCCACCGCTTCCGCCGTCACGCGGTTGGCGCAGGCGTCGTCGTACATCTGCTTCAGGTTGGGCCGGTCGCCGAGCCGCCACGCCTTCGGCAGCGGCGGCGGCCCGCCGTCCGGCGCCGGGTCGCTGCCGAACTCGTTCTCGTCCAGGAACCACGACAGCTCCGTCCAGCGGCGCAGCCCCTGCTCCAGCGCGATGCGGTCGGGGCGCGTCGCGCCCACGAGCCCGATCAGATCCCGCGTGTGCGCCTTCCGGCCGATCGGTTGCGAGCTGAGGAACACGGTGCAGACCGCCTGCTCCACTTCGCGGCCTCGCAGTCCCGCCTGCTCGTCCTGGATGGCCCGCGCCTTGGCCAGCTCGCCCTCGAGGATCGCGGCCCAATCGTGACCGCGGCTCTCGGTCACCTCGCGCGTGGCGATGCCGGTCAGCTCGCGGGCCGCCTCGGCGATGCCATTCCGGTCAGGTGCCGGCAGGAAGACGTTGGGCCCGACCAGGGGCGCCGTGTCCCAAGGCTCCGCGTCCCGCAAGGCGATGGCGAACGTCCGCAGGGTGCCGCGCGTCCGCTGGAAGCGATCGAGCTGCGTCCACCGTACGTAGAAGAGGTCGGTCAGGTCAGGGTGGAAGGGATACCCGCGGGCGAAGCGCTCCTCGGCCGTCCTGCGGTCCTTGCGAACCGTGTCGTCCACCGCGGCAAGGTTGCGCACCGCGGTCGTCACGTGCGGCAGGAACGCATCGGCGTCGGCGATCGACGCGGGAGTGAAGAAACGCCGGCGCAGCACCTCGGCCACGTCCTCCTTCTGGACCGGCTGGACGCCTTCCTCCTTCTGTCGATTGAAGATCTCGCCGATCTGCGCGCTGATCGCCTTGCCGGTATCGTCGCTCTTGTCCAGGTCCGAAGCGAGCAGCGACGCCACCAGCGCGCAGCGGTCGACCTTCGTCACCGCCTGGCACAGATACTGGAAGAAGTCGATCAGCCGGCCGCGCCACGCCTCGTCCACGGCGACCTTGCCGCGCGCGAACATCAGCACCTCGTCGATCAACACGAGCGTCGCCAACCCCTCGGCCTGTGGCCGCGCCAGCAGATCGACCAGCAGGGGTTCGGCCGGCGCCGTCTCGCGCTCCTCGTCCCGGCCCTCGGCGTGCAGCGCCCGGACCCCGACCGTGCCGGCAATCTGGAAGGCGAGCACGCTCCATGGATGCTTCAGCCAGCGCAGCTCGCCCCGCGGCCCGCGCACCTCCATTCCCTTCTCGACGTCCAGCTTGTCGAAGGCGAGCGCGGCGACGCGCGCCGGCGGCAGGGCGGCGCCGGCGTCGGACCTGAACTGCTCCACCGCCGGCAGGTCAGGCAGCGCCGCCGGATCGTGCGCGAGATGGCGCAGCGCCACCAGGGTGTGGGTCTTGCCGCCGCCGTAAGTCAGCTCGAGCTGCCGGACCGCCTTCGTGTTCCGGCCCGCGAGCCGGAGCAGGACGTCCCGCGCCAGCTCGCGCAGCGCGAAGGTCGGGTAGGTCAGCGCGAAGAAGCGAGCGGGATCCTCGTATATCGGCCGCACCCCCCGCTGCATCATCACGTCGTGCAGGTCGGCGGCGAAATCGGCCAGCGACAGCTCGCCGGTGCGCACGTCGTCGCGCAGCTTCACGACGCGGTGCCAGGGGGTCCAGGGGAGCTTCTGGGGCATTTTCTGCATCTCGTTCAATCGCGGCGGACGATGGCCTCGAGCCGCCGGGCCAGGGCGTCGAAATCATCAGGGCACTTCTGGCGGATCGCGCCGATTCGGCGGCTCGCTTCCTGACCCAGAGTGGTGCGCCATTCTCCAGGGCCATAGGTCAAGCCACGCTCTTCAGCCAGCACATCAAAGTACCGCTCCTTGACGTGGACTTCCGTACGGACGTCAATCCAGCGCCAGCCCTTGGGGAGCTCCAGACCGGCGAGAATCCAGGTTTCAATCTCCTCCCAGGCATTCTCGGCGACGAACACGTGAGCGCCATCGAACTCCGATTCGACCCGCGCTTCGATCTCGTCGAGTCGTTGGCGCCGTCCGACGACGCCATCTCGGTCGATGCACAGAATGAAGATGTCCGTCATGCCTCCGTGCTGCCTGACGACCTCCAGTATGCGTTCCGGTTTCAACGCTTCGTTAACGCCGCCAAGGACGGGATCCCGGCACACCTCAATTGTGACTCTCGGTCTGCCGATCGTTCTGAACAACTTAGAAAAGAGAGGCTTCAGGATATACTGGTCCTTGCGAAAATCCTCAGGAATGACCAGGACGTTCACGCTTCGACCCCTTCGCCCTCGGGGTGCTCTTCGGTGAAGGAAAGCGCGGTCTCCATCCAACCGCCAGTCAGTAGGCGTCCCAACCCTTGGGTCTTCCGCAACTCCTCGGCGTTGGGCAGTCCTGCTACCGGGCGGATGATCGAGTCGGCCGCGTCCTCGAGACGGCCAACGACGGAAGTGTTCCCGAACGTGCTGTCGTTGACAAACGCGAGCAGACCCGGTGAGTGGGTGGTCGTAACTACCTGAACGTCACCCTTCGCGGTCTGCTTCTCGATGAGCTCGAGGAGCAACCACTGCCGTGCGGGATGGATGCCGTTGTCGATCTCCTCGAAAAAGTACATCCCTCTCGAATCTTCTGCCAGGAGAGACGCCAACATGGCCAGGAAGCGCAACGTACCGTCGGATACGCTGTAGGCGGACAGTGCCCGTTGGTCCTTTTCGCGGATCACGAGCTGGACGAGCCCCGTGATCTTGTCGACCGGAAACTCGAAGTCCCTCACATCCATCGGTGTGAGTTCGCGGACCCAACTGACCAGGGCGTCCTTGCGTTTCGGATCGTTGCAGACCTTCCGCAGCACTGTCGGCAGGTTCTCGCCCCGGTCGCCCAGAACAGTCTGGCCGGGAAAAGCGGGCTGCCGCATGCGTTCCGGACTCAAGTCAAGGAACCGCATACTGGCCAAGGTGTCGATTGCTCTTTGTGCAGAGTCCTTGTGAGACCGAGCCACCCACTTGTGCTCTTGGATTTGTGTCAACGCCGGCTGATCCGGGCGCACGGCGAGCCGATCTCCGAACTTGCGCTGCCCCCTGGTCTTGGCCATGCGAAGCAGCAGGTGCGCATCGTCGCCTTGCGCGTGCACCGGGTCTCCATGACCCGGATGACTTGTGTAGATTGTCCCGAACGCCGACAGCTCTTCTCGCGTTACTCGAAAACCGCCGGAATTGCGCTCGTCGCGGGAGACTTCGATCAAGTACCTGTCCATCCAATAGGGGGTCTTCTTTTTGGGCTTCAGGTCTACGGACAGGCGGAAACGCTTCCCGTGTTCGACGTTCCCGAGGCGGCTGACTTCATTGGGGGCGCCGCGAATCGATGTCCATTCAGGTTGGCCACCGGACCCATATTTTCCACCGATGATTTCGGACAGCGTGTAGCCGCGCCCGACACCGTGGAGGAACCGAAAAGCGTCCCGGATGTTGCTCTTGCCGCTTGCGTTCGCGCCTACGATCACCGTGAATGGACCGACGCGCAGCGTCTCGTTGATAAAGTTCTTGAAGTCGACGAGTCGTAGGGAGGTGATCATGGCTCTTCTCCCGGAAGGACTTCCCGACTCGGCTCTCTTCGCCTGTGCGCCGGCCGCGCCAGATCTCCTCGACGGAGGTCGCGCACGCTCAGAGCTCCGCACCCGTTCGTTTCAGGGTACCCAATCGGCCGGCCACGGGTTGCGTCGATGAGCACGGTCGAATCGAGCAGCAGGCGAGTCATTACTCAACCTGCCCGTCGCGGGTCGGCATGACGCTGTCGCCGTGTCCACGCCGCGGAATCCGTGTCCCACTCGTGGCCGGTATCGGGCAGACCACCTAGCGTGGCTTCGATGTTATCCCAATGCCGTTCGTGCTCGATCGAGACCACGCCGCAAGAGTTCCGCGATGAGCGTACTTCGCGCCGCGGACCCGCTCGCCGGGTGATCTCGTCGACGAGATCGACGTCCAGTGCGATGCGCAAACGCATGGGCCGGAAAACTAGCACGATGCGCACCCATCGTCCATTCGCGTGGTCATGATTCTTCTCCCAGTTGCTGCAATTTCGCCTGTCGCGCGGGCGCTACCCCGCTGCGCGCGGCGATGTGATTGGACAGCGATTCCAGGATCGCACGTTCCTCCGAGCCCGCATCGGCCAGCTCGATCAACGCCTGCAGCAGCCGGGCGAAGAGCGCGTGGCGCTTCAGGCCGCGTTCGTCGAGGTAGTCGTTGACCTTCGCTTCTTCGGCGGCGCGCCAGAAGTGCATCAGCCGGTGCGCCTGGTCGATCAGCGGCGGAGGACGGCCGTCCGGCGTCCGGTAGCCGAGCGATCGGGCGGTGCGCCGGCTCCACGACTTCAGCCTGACCCGGCTGCCGGCGCCGGGACCGTCCGGCGCCCCGGCGTCCTCCTCCGCGTCCGGCTCGTCGTCGTCCGGTTCACCGTCGGATGCGCGGGCGCCCCGGGACAGCACGTCGTAACGGTCGGTAAGGTCGCGGTCCGACAGGTTGCAGGAGATCGCGTACAGAATGCAGGCGCCGATCGGGGCGTCGCCGAGGCCGAAGTCGTTGCGGTGCAGCAGATAGTACGTCGTGACGTCGTCGAGTCCGCTCGTGGCCTCGTCGTCGCCGTCGTGCGTGAGCACCCGGCCGACGACGAAGTCGACGACGAACCGCCGCACTGCCCGCAGGAACTCCGACACGGTCATCTGCGAGTCGGCGTCGTCCGCCCGCTTCACGGCGGGATACTTCGAGAACGCCTCCAGCGCGGGTCCGGTCGCCGCCCACACGAAGTCGGGGCCGCGGATGCCGGCGTCCCAGAAATCCCGAAGCTGCTGCGAGATGTTCTTGCGCATCTCCGTGAGCACCGCCGTGTCCCAGCCCGGCCGCGCGGCCGGGCGCTTGCGGCAGACGATCCAGATGGACGAGGCGAGGGCGGCGGACTGCATGGCGCGCGTTCGCGCCAGCCGCTCCGTCTGGATCGGCCACGAGCCGTCCACGACGAATCCGGCCCGGATCAGCGCCGAGACCAGTGTCTCCCAGGCGTCCGGCGACTTGTTGGCGAAGACGATCACCAACCGGCCGTCGTCGCGTAGCGCCGCGTGGAAGCGCGAGAACGCCCGCGCCATGCCGTCCTCGTAGTTCCGCTTGGACACCGCCCGGTCGCCGTCGAAGCGCGCCGCGTCGTCGATCAGCTCGCCGTCATTGGCCGTGGCGTTCCACTTCGGGCCGAGCGGCGTGTCGAAAGCCGCGTCGATGGCCGGCGACAGCCCCCACAGGGCGCGCCGCAGCCAGACGTGGAAGAAGTCCATCAGGTCGGAGTAGAGAATGGCGTCGTAGTAGGGCGGGTCGGTGCAGATGAGGTCGAAGCCGGCGTCTCCGTCCGCGGAGGCCAGCGCCGCGGCTGCCGACCGACGCCGCACGGCCGGCGGGGGTGCGGCGGGCGTGGCGCCGAGCAGGTGTTGGCAAACACCGGCGGTCCAATCAACCGCTTGGATGAAACCGCCTGTGGTGTCGGTCAGCGGACTGGACTCCGCGAAATCCCACACCATAGGCAAGGCGAAGCGAGTGAAGACGTGGCCAACTTGCTCCGCTCCGGCGGTCCAGGTCGCCAACGTGCTGCCGCGATCGGCGAGGCGGCTGATCGTCGGCGTCAGCATCGCGACCACCGCCTCGCGCCACGCTGCCGGCCAGGCGGCCATCGTCTCGTCCAGGCGGCGTGTCTCCTGGACGAAGGTGCCGAGGGCCAGAAGCTGGCGGTTCGTGAAGAGGGTGCGCCACGCGTCGAAGCCGTAGCGCGGAATCCGCATCCCCAGGTTGTCCTGGCTCGGCGTCGGCTCGTTGGGCAGACCGAACGGGATGCCCGCGTAGAGCGTGTCGAGCTCCGCCTGCTCCACGCGCGCCGCCTGTAGCTCCAGCGCCCTCGGCAGCCGGTACTCCTTGCCGTGTGGTCCGGCGACCACGACCGCGGTCATGACGGCTCCCAGTCGCCCTGCGCGGCCGTCGAGACGGAGATCCTGCATCGTCATGATGGCTTGGCACAGGGGACACTGCGCGCCGGACCGACTCATCGTGCCGCCGCCCGTCCGCCGGTCGTGCTCGCGCCGCTGCGCGGGATTGCCTTCTCCCGGCGGCACGTCGGCCTCGACCCCGAACACGACGCCGGTGTGCTCCGCGTCCGGCGACATCGTCAGCAGCACTCGCTTGGCGCCCTTCTTCACGAGCCAGCGGGTCTTCAGCAGCGGGATCGTCGCGCGGCACCCCTTGCAGCGGACGGTGCGCGCCCACAGATACGCCACCGTCGGCTTCGCCACCCACCGCGGATTCCGCGCGTCCTTCAGGTAGACCGCATCGAACGCCGCGTTCAGGGGGCAGGCGTCCGCGTTACCGTCCGCGTCCGGGGCGAGCAACGTCAACGGCTGCGGCTCGAACGGCCGGCCGCCCGGCTTCAGCGCCTGGAACGCTGCATAGGTCGGATAGCGGCGGGCGAGTCGGCGCCGCGCCGCCGCCAGCACCCGGCGTCCCCACGCGCGGACCTGCCACGCGAGGTCGGCCTCCGGCACCGGCCTGGCATCGAGCAGCTTCGGCTCCGCCGTTTCGCCGTTGTCGCCGAGGCCCAGCGCGGCGAGCTCGCGCGTCAGCGCCCGGCCCTTGACGCCCTGCGCCTTCAGGAAGGCGGTCATGAAGTCGCGGTCCCGCAGTGCGAATTCGGGTAGCGGCCGGGTCTCGTCCACAAGCCCGCGCGGGTAGTCGAGCGTGCACTTCAAGATGAACCACGCGACCGGATTGAGGTCGACCGCGGTGACCTCGCAACCGAGGCGCATCGCCTCCAGCGGGATGGCGCCTCCGCCGGCGAACGGATCGAGCACCCTCGGGGCGCGCCCGTCGTACGCCTCGCGAATCCGCGCGCGGAACCAGTCGAGATCCGGTTCGTTCTCCGACTCCCGCTTCCAGTGCAGGATGCCCCCCTGCGTCTCGCGCTTCCGCCGCGCGACCGTCCGGCCGCCGACGCGCTCGTCCTCGACCGTCTCGACCACCGTGCCCGCCATCCGCCGGTAGATCGCCTGCCGCTCCCGCGCGTTGCCGGGGTCGGGCAGCAGCGTGGCTATCAGCGCCGCCCGGCACGCCGCCAGCGGTCGCCGCGCCGGCCAGATGTGCAGCGTCGAGATGTGCCCGTGGCGGACGTTCTTCTCGTGGACCGAGTCGAGCGAGACGTGCTCCAGGGGGAAGGCGGCCTCGATGAGGCGCTTGTCGTTCACGATGACTCCATGCGTGCCAGAAACTCTTCCAATCGCTGGGGCACGGTTACCTCCGGAGTCCACTGCCACACGGCATCACTTATCTGGCGGTTCGACTCGGATGCGGAGCGCACTCGATCGGACAGAGATGCATTCCAGTAGCTTGTCTGTTCCAGCAGCCTCATGTTGTTCCTTGCTTCGGCGAAGGAGTCGGACTGGCAGAACAGGGCTGCAACAGCTTCGGCGATACGTGCGCGGGTCATTGCGTGCTCGCGAAGGATGTCGAACAGCTCCTCCGCCAGCGCTACCGCGTTCTTGCCGATTCCGTTCATGCTCTGAAACTTGCCGATAAATCCGTACGGATCGGTCCCGAGGCGGGCGGTCACAATGAGGACTTGACGGCCCATCGCGTAACCGATCTCCTGGTCTGCCCACTTGCTCTCGTGAAACCCCGGGTGAAGTAGCGCGAGCATACCGTCGCATGTTGCCAGCGCCGCTTCAATCTCGTCTTGCCATTCCCGCGTTGGCCGTATGTCATTGTGTGCCACAAAGGAAGAGACACCAAATGCAAGCAGCTCCCTCTGGATGTTGGCAGCCAATCGCCGATGCTCAGCCAAATGCGAAACAAAGATGCGAAGTAGTCGCTCTTCCAGCATGTAGACTCCACGCTGGGACGCGACGTCGTGAACTCGTAGTCCAGGTGCTTGCCCAGGGAAAGCAATACGTCATCCGGGCCATCCTGGATCATGCTCATGACGTAGTCGTCCCGACCGTCGCCGCGCCAATCATCAGTCCACGGAAGGCCGAACTGACGGAGCGTCAGGTCAATGAGCGTCCACTCCGAGGTGCCGAGGCGCCGCCCGATTTCCGAAATGATAAGGACGCGATCCGACGGTGTCAGCGTCATGTTTCAGTCTTCCTTCAATCTGTGTACAGATGGGACACTGTCGTTCATGTCGTTCATGCACCGAAGTCGCCCCGTACGATGCGCTCCCAGATGCGGGTGTGTTCGCGGTCGTCCCGCCGGGCTTCCTGGACGTTACGGCCGCGGCGGGCCCCGCGCCAAGCGGCGAACGGAACGATACGGGTCTGGTGGTTCGTGCGCTTCGTGCGCTCGACCACGAACAGGGAGCGGGGTGACACCAGATCGGGCAGGAAGGGGTCGTGCGTCGTGACGATGTACTGGCTGTGGAGGCCACTGAAAAAATGCGAACGCGCTTCCAGCGTTTGCGCGATCATCGGGATCCGGCGGGGATGCAGGCCGGTCTCCGGCTCCTCGAAGCCGACCAGCGCCGGCGGGTCCGCGGTCAGCGCCAGGAGGCCGAGCAGGCGCAGGGTGCCCTCCGAGAGCAGGCGCGCCGGCATCTTCACGCCGCGTTCGTTGAGCCGGAGCTCCACTTCGCCGACATCGTTCACCTCGACGTCGATCCCGTCGATGGTCGGCATCATCCCGTGCAGTTCCCTCTCGACGCAGCGGAACAGATCGGGCTCTTCCGCTTTCGCGGTGTTGAGGAAAGCCGCGAGGTCTTGTCCCGCCGGCCCGATGCCCGGCGCTTCCCGCACGGGGTTGTCGGCCCGCATCCGTTCGCGCGGCTCGAGGTAGAAGAACTGCCAGCCCTCCAGTTCGCTCCGTGCCGCGACGACGTGGGGGTGGTGGGGCGGATAGTGCGGCATCGACAGGATGCTGTGGTCCGGAAAACGATCGTGGCCGGCGACCTGCGGCCGGTCTTCGCGCCGCACGTGGATCTGCTCGCCCCGGCGCTCGATGAACGGCTTTCGTTTGATCGCCGGAACGCCCTTGCTCGTGAGCGCGGCCAGGTACTCGTCCGCAACGCGCAACGCGCCCGTCTTAGGCAGCATCTCGATCACGATGCGGTACCGCAGGTTTCGCGCGCTGACCGGGGCGGGTTGCCGGCCGGCGCTCCCGGACGCCGTCCGGCCGCTCGAACGGCGCATGTTCCGTACTTGTCGATTGACGGCGTCGGCGACCGCGTCCGCCAGCTCCAGATCGGCCTCGATGGAGAAAGCGAGCCGCTCCTGCTCGATCAGACCTCTGACGCCCTCCTTCCCGATGGGGAACGACTTGAGCGGCTTGCCGCGGTACGGGGCGTCGAAGGCCTCCCGGAGCGTCCGGCTGGCGCCGATCCGGGACAGCAACTGGAGCGCATCCAGGAAGTTGCTCTTGCCGGCGGCGTTCGGCCCGAACAGCACCGTCAGCGGCTCGAGCTGCACCTCGACGTCGGCCAGGGACTTGTAGCCCTTGATGTGGACTCGCTTCAGCATGCCATGCTTCCGGCATGCAGTCCCATTTCCGCCAGGAAGCGGGAAGGCTGCTTGGGCCAGCCGAAGTACGAATCGGCATGCGTCAGCGTCAGGCTGGACTGAACGCGCGTGATCGCCACGAAGCAATTGCGTCGTTCTTCTTCCATCGCGGATGAACCACCCTGGACGGCTTGATACGAGGGCAGCTGTTCTTCCGCCAAGCCTGTCAGGTAGACGTGCTGGAACTCCTTGCCCTTGGCCAGGTGGATCGTCAGGCACTGCACGTCGGTCGGGCGCGGCGGCGGCGTCTTCTGCCGCAGGTCGATCTGCTGCAGGAACTGTCCCAGTGGTGGATCGGCTCCGAGCTGGTGTCGAATCTCGCGCGTCAGCGATCCCCAAGTGCTCCGCTCTTCGGTTTCTTCGTCGGTATCGATGTTCGGTGTTCGGCGATGGCGATCGCGCCAGGCCAGGGTGTTCTTGGCGAATTCGCGGTACTTGGCCCGGTCGTGCAGATCATCCCGCAACGTGTCGAGCAAGGGGCGTGCGTCGGTGGCCGCGCATGCGGACGCGGCCGACAAGAACCCGGCCAGCAGGGAATCTCCGGCGAAAACGCTCTCCGCCTCCACATCATCGGGCAGCACGCGCGCAGCCGTGAGGTCCTGATACGCACGGCATAGTGCGGCGAGCTGCTCGAGGTCGGCCGGGCGGTTGCTCAAGCGCAGCGCGGAGTGCAGGAATCGCAACAGGGGCGACTCGAACTCCGCCTTTCGCTTGACGACATGGGACGGCAAGCCGGCATGTGACAAGGCGGCTGCCGCGGCCCGCACGAGTTTCGTGTTGCGGGCAAGGACCGTGCAGGTTCCGGGGTCCAGGGATCTTGCCTCGATGTCGGCTGCGACCCACGACAACTCGGCTGCGCAGTCGGCGAAGCGGCGGACCCTCACGGCGCGGGATGGGGATGAGTCGACGGCAGATGCCAGCGGTGACTTGTTCGGCGCCCGATTGACGTTGTGACGAATGAGGATGTTGGCCAGGTCGACGACCTCGGGGGGGCACCGAAAACTCTCCGGAAGCTGGACGACGCGCATGTCGTAGTCCTGCTGGAGGCGACGGAGACGCTCGGGGCTGGCGCCGTTCCACTGGTAGATGGTCTGGTCATCGTCCGCGACCACGAACAGGTTCGCGTTCCGGTCAGGGTAGAGCGTCCGCAGGAGTAGATCCTGGACCTTGTTGGTGTCCTGATACTCGTCCACACATGCGAAGGGGTACACGACGCCGTAGTCGCGAGCGATACGAGGGCGTTCGTTGAAGAGGCGGAGGCAGCACACGAGGAGCGCGCCGAAATCGAGATGGTTGCCTTCGATCAGCAGGCGGATGTAGCTCCTGTAGACCGGGCGAATCCACTCCTTGCCCGGGGCTGCGAACGGCAGCGGCGCGTCCTGCTGCTCGCGGCCGTCCTGACCATCCCGAAGGAGACGGTCGATCAAGGGGAGCACACCTCTCGCCGTCGCGCCGGACGGGATGCCGGCGTCACCGGCCTGCTCCATGGCGTCGCGCAGCACCAGATGCCGGTCCGCGTCCTGGTTGAGAATCGTGAAATCGGGGCGCAGGCCGAAATGGCTGCCGTGCTGGCGCAGCACGTCGGTCGCGAAGCCGTGGAACGTCGTCAAGCGCGCCCGGCGCATGGTCGGACCGAGCAGTTGCGCGACTCGGCCCCGCATCTCTTCGGCGGCCTTCGTGGTGAACGTGAGAGCGAGGACTCGGAATCGCTTGTCGGGGGTTCCCTGAATGAGCCGCACCACTCGCGTCGTCAGCACCCGGGTCTTGCCGGCCCCCGGCCCGGCGAGCACCAGCATGGGGCCCTCGTTCCAGTCGACGGCCTGCCGCTGGTTGACGTTCAGGGATTCGAGTTCGAGCATGGTCACGCCCTGGCGAGCGCCGCAGCCTTGTTCAGGATACTTGACAGCTCGACCGGGACCGCGGTTTGTCCGGCCGTCATCCGGGCCGCCGCTTCTGCCGCTACTTCCGGCTTGCTGTAACGATTGGGCAATGCGGCCAGGACTTCGGTCCAGTAGGCCGGTGTGCCTCTTGGCGACGTGGGCTGCGCCTTCTGCGGGGACATGCGTGCCTCGTAGAGATCGCCGAATCCGCCGTCGCAGAGCATCCGCTCGACGTTGTCGTACGGCATGGTCAGCCGATCCGCCTCGACCGCGGCGCCGAACTCGTCTCTTACACGTCGCTCGTACTTCCCGCGCCCGCTGTCGTTGTCGAGCACGCAGTACCACACGATGCCGAGGCTGTTGGCCACCTTCGCCAGCATGCCCACGTCGGTCTGGCTGAACTCGACGCAACGCACGCCCGCGCGTTCGATGTCCAGCGTCAGTGCTTCGGCGGCGCCGGCCAACAGCGTCGTCTCGGTCTCACCTTCGACGAGCAGCCAGCACCTCGCGAACAGCAACTCGCCGCGCGTGCGGCGGACATGGGAGTCGAACTTCCGCGCCTCCTCCGGAGTCAGTGTTCCCGGTTCGATCCGATGCGCCTCGATACCGTCGTCGGCATGCACGAATCGGCGAATGGCTGACGATGGCACACTTGCCAGCAGGTCGCCGCTGTGGGTCGAGACGAGCTTCTGACCCGGCAGATCGCTCACGAGCCCCATCAGCGACCGGATTGCCGACGGATGCAGATGCGCCTCGGGCTCCTCGAGCGCCGTGACGGGCGCCGCATCGGGGTCGAGGTCGGAGAGCTGGCTGCGAAGAAAGGCCCCGAACAGCAGAAGCACCGCCAGACTCTGCGTGCCCTCACCCTGAAGTTCGACAGGAATCCTGGCGCCGGAACGGGATGCCAGGTTCACCTGGGCCCGGGACAGCAACGAGAAGAGCTGGGTCGGCAGCGCATCGATGGTTACGGCCTCGTTGGCGCCGAACTCGATCACCCTGCCAGCGTCCTCAAGGCCGGTACGGACGTCGAGCAGTGGTCGATGGGCCGTGATCAATCGTTCGTTCAGGTTCGCGAGCTCCGTAGTCAGGGCCTCCCTGTCGTCCTCGGGAATACCGCTCTCGGCGAGAAATGTTCGCCAGAAACGGCCCTTGGCGGCGAAGTGCCTGGACGCGTCCCGAAGAGCGGAGAGGTAGAACGGCGGCGCCAGCCGTTGGAGCGTGTTCAGTTGACCTGCTCCCTTGCCGGCCGGCATCGGATTGCCGTCGGCGTTGAGGAAATCCCAGTCCGTCACGAACTCGCCGGCATTCCGGTCGAATGACGACGTGACCCGAAACGTGACGCGCCGCTGTTCGTTGGCGTCGCGTGCAAACAAATCGGCAAGCGCCTGCACAACCTCTTCATTCCACGGCTCGGCCTCCGTTTCGACGAACGACAGCTCGATCTCGATGGGTTCGGCGTCGGTAGGCGCCGCCTCGTCGTCCGGGAGGTGGTAGTCGTACTCGTCGAACGGCCCGCGACCACGTCCCCGCAGCCGTTCGAGACAGATGCGGATGGCCTCGAGGAAAGCAGTTTTTCCCGAGTTGTTTTCGCCGATCAGAACCGTGGTTTCGTCGAGGTCGACGGTGAGGTTCCTGATGCAGCGGAAATTGCGGATCTCGACGGTGGTCAGCCTCATCCGGTCACTTCCCTGGGCTGCACCGTGCGGCCGGCGATAATCGGAAGTCGCCTCGATGTGCTCATGACGCTCCCTCGCTGGCTCCCTCCGCCGCTGCCTGCACCGACGCCGCCGAAATGGCGTAGGTGGAGAACACGCGGCTCTTCGCCAGCAGCTTCGCGAACGGGTCGCGCACCCGCACCAGCCGCGGCCGGGGCGTGGCGCAGTCGTAGACGGCATAGAGCCAGTAGCCGTCCCGCAGGTTGCACGCCTTGGCCCATTCGTTTTCGGACAGCTCGACATCGCCGGTGCCGGCCCGGCCCTTGACCTCGATGGCGCGGCGGTCTCCGGTTGCGGCGACCGAGAGCAGGTCGAAGCCCGGCCAGTCCCCCAAGCCGGCGCGACGGGCCAGCTCGGGTCGCGAAACGTCATGAACCACGGCGCCGGACGCTTCTTCGTGCGCCTGGGCGATCTGCATGGCGATCTCCTCGACCTGCGTATCGTGCCGCCGCCGTTCCTCCGTGTCTGCCGTCGGGAGCACCAGCGCGTGGGCGACGATCTCGCAGTCTCCTGCGACGACGAGGGACGGCTCCCTCCGCACCTGCCGCAGGCGGCGGTCCTTGTCGGCCGCGAGACGGCGTTGCTCGTCCTTGATCTTCGCGAGCGACGCTGCCGCCCCCGCATCGCCGCCGCGCGCCTTCCGGCCGACGTGCTGCCGCCTGGCTATCAACTCGGCCGTCCGGTGATCGCAACCGCGTGCGATCCAGTCGAGCCGCTCGGGAAGCGACCGCTCGATGCGTGCGCGGTGCTCGTCCACGAGGCGAGCGAGCGCGTCGCCGTCGACCCATTCGCGGGCCGCGGCGGTCAGGCCGTGCGCCATCCGCGCCAGCGGCACGCTGCCCGGCGGCACGTTGGGCGCGCCACGCAGCAGCAACAGGTGCTCCAGTGGACAGGGTTCGATGACGCCGTCGCCGTCCTGCCGCAGTCCGACCAGGCGGCTCTCGATGATCTCGACGCGCCGGTCTTCTCCGTCCGCCCGACCGTACGCCGGCGTCACCTCGTGGCCCGCCGATTCGATCGGCCCCGGGCGCCGCACCACCGACACCCGTGCGAGATGGAAGAGGTACGGCGCGCCGGCATGCGGGTCGACGAAGAAGGCGCCGCGCCGGGCCTCGTCCTCGTGCCGCGCCAGCAGCGCGGCGCAGAACCGGTCGAACACCGGCTCGCCGGGATGGAGCCAGATGACGTCGGACCGATCCGCGGGTCGATAGACCGTGAAACAGCCGTGCGCGCCGGCCGGGTAGATTTCCATGGCGGCGAGCACGGGATCCAGGCCCCGTCGGCGTTTCTGGGCGAGCCCGAAGACGCCGTCCGGATCGCCGTCGACGCGCAGATCGATCAACGGCGCGGCAGCCGTGACGAACCGGCGGACGTAGCCGGGCAGCAGCCGGCGGTACTGTTCCCGGTCGATGGCCGCCTGCAGCGCGGGCAGGCTGCTCTTCACGTCGCCGCCGCCGAACCGCGCCTGCTCGCGCTCCCCGAGCGCCCGCACCTGCGCCGCCGTCAGCAGTCCGTCGATGCCCTTGACCGCCGCGGTCGCGCCTTCCTCCGTCGCCGCCTGCTCCAGGTAGTCCTTCAGCGACACGTTCTCGAACAGGCGGCCCACGACGTCGAAGACCTTGTCCGACTGGAGTTCCTGGCGGATCAGTTCCAGCTTGTCGAGCAGCGTCTTCAGCACCCGTCCCTCACGGGTCTCGCCCGCGACGAGGTTGACGATGACCACCGGGTCGTGCTGCTGTCCGTAGCGGTGGATGCGGCCCATCCGCTGCTCGAGGCGCGCCGGATTCCACGGCACGTCGTAGTTCACCATCAGCCAGCAGAACTGCAGGTTGATGCCTTCGCCCGCCGCGTCGGTCGCGACCAGGTAGTTGGCGCCGCCCGCGTCGAGCGGACGCCGGAACAGATCCACCTGCGCCTCCCGCTCGCGGTAGTCGAGGCCGCCGTGGATCAGCGCGACCTGTCCGGTGAAGCCCAGCCCTTCGAGGCGGCGCACCAGGAACTCGGCGGTGTCGCGGTGCTCGGTGAAGACGATGAACTTCTCCCTCGCGAACTCCGCACTGCGCAGCACGGCGCGCAGCTTCTCGAACTTGGAATCCTCGCCGTCGTCGACCAGAGACCGCGCCTGGGCGAGCAGCGCTTCCACCTCGCGGCTTTCCTCCCGGAGTTGCGCCAGGGTCGGCGCCACGACGCCGCCCAGCGCGCGCTCCTCGAACGCTTCGTGACTCTCGGCGCCGCCGGCCTCCTCGGCGTCCTCGTCCGCGGTGCGGATCTCGAAGAAGTCGGGGGTCGCCGCGAGGCGCTTCTGGCGTTGCTCCAGCTCTTCCGCACGGCCGGCGCGGACCAGCTCGATCGCCTCTTCCAACCGAACGAGGCGGCGCTCGAACGACCGCAGCAGCGCATGCGTCGAGCTGGCCTGCCGGCGCTGGAACACGCTCATCGCCAAGCGCGCGGCCGAGCGGTTCAGCACCCGCGCCCGGTTGTAGGTCTCGGCGATGTAGCGCGTCGTGGCGTCGTAGAGCGCCTGTTCGGATGGGTTCAGCGCATAGCTGAGGGTGTCGCAACGCCGTTGCGGATAGAGCGGCCGGCCGTCGAACCGGACCATCTCCTCCTTCGTGCGGCGAATAAAGTGCCGTCGGCGCTGCGATTCGGGGAACGCCCGGAACGCATCGAACGTCGCCAGCGCGTCCGGCGCCAGCAACCGCCACAGGCAGTACCAGGGGAAGTCCTTCCCCATGTGCGGCGTCGCGGTCAGCAGCAGCACGTGTGTCGCCGACCAGCCCAGCTCCCACCCCGGTTCGTCGGCCGGCAGCCCGGCCAGCGCCTCGGCGAGGCAATAGCGATCCGTCTTGTCGACGGACAAGTCCTGCCGCTGGTGGGCGGCCAGCTTGTGCGCCTCGTCGAAGACCACCAGGTCGTACGGCGCCGCTCCGGCGGCCGCCTCGCGCAGCCGTCCGAACGTGCGCTCTCCCACGAGCGTGTCGACGCTGACGATCACCCGGTCGCTCTCCGGTCCCGCGAACGGATTGCCGGTGCGCGCGTCCGCGCCCCGCACGATGCGGAACGGCAGCGAGAACAGCGTCCGCATCTCCCGTTCCCAGTTGCCGATCAGGCCGGCCGGCGGCACGACCAGCACGCGCCGGATGAGCCGGCGGGCCAGCACCTCGCGCAGATAGAGGCCGGTCATGATCGTCTTGCCCGCCCCGGTGTCGTCGGCGAGCAGGAACCGGAGCGGCGACAGGTCGAGCATCCGCTCGTAGACCGCGATCCGCTGGTGCGGCAGCGGATCGATTAGCGAGACCTCCGTCGCGAAGGCGGGGTTGAACAGGTGGCCGTACGAGAGCCGCGTCGCCTCGGCCACGGCGGTTACCGCGGTGGGCCGGGCCGTGAAGTCGAGCGGCGGCGCGGCGGTCGGCGCGGCAGCCGCTTCGGGTTTCGAGTCGGCCGGCGCCAGCCCGGCCTCCAGGTCGATGATCTGCCGCCATGCCAGGCGCGCCGGCTTCGTCTGGCCGTTCTCCCAGCGGTTGACGGTCGCGAAGGAGACGCCGATCCGCTCCGCGAGCTGTACCTGCGTCAGATCGAGGCGCTCGCGGACGGACTTGACGCGCGAGGGATAGTCCGCAGGGAGCGTCGGGTCAGGCCGCTGCATTCCTCGACACCTGCGAGGACTATAGGGTATATGCTGTGAGTTGAGCAATGCAATATAGCATGTGCAATTGCAGGGGTCTGCGGCGTGCCGCCCCGCTGGCGTTTGGCGTGTTGCGCTTCACCCGGGGTTCGGCTCCCTTGCGCCCCGCATGCTGCGCGACCTGGCGCAAGCCTCACGGTACAGCCCCGGCGTTCAGCACACGGTCAAGGAGATGGGCGCGAGGTTCGGCGCGGTGATCGAAACTACGACTGATCGGGCCTTCGAGGATCGTCGCATGGCGTGCATCGGACAGCGGGGAGCTGACGTTGCGGCAAGATATGAGCGGCAGGCGTTGGAGCGGGAGCGCCATGAAGCAGTGCGTGGGCGGTGACGAGAACCAGGGGAACCACGCAGACCTACTGGAGGAGCGGCGCCGGTGACCTCGCGTCGCCTCGACGAGTCGTTGCGAGCCTACCGGATGGGCGATCCAGCGGGGGAACATCCGGTGTACAGCGGCGCCGGGTCACGCAGGTACCCCGGCCGCTGGAACGAACGCGGCCAGACTGTGATCTATGCGTCCGAGCATTACTCGACCGCCCTGCTGGAGACGCTGGCGCGCACTGGCGAGATGCCGCGGAACCAGCATTATGTTGGAATCGAGATTCCCGCCGGGGTGACGTACGAGGTGGTCACGAAGGACAATCTGCCGGGTTGGTGTGATGTCGACGGCGCGGTTGCGCGAGCGTTCGGGTCGGCGTGGTACCGGGAACGGCGGTCGGCGATCCTGATCGTGCCCAGCGTTGTAGCGCGAGTGGAGCGCAACGTGCTCATCCATCCGCACCACGACGACGCCGGTTCAATCAGGGTCGGACTTGAGACTCCCGTCTACTGGGATTCGCGCCTGTTCGCTCGGTGAAGGATCACACCGCGACCCCGGCTCTCGCTTCACCGATGATCCTGACGACGAGATCGGCGCCGGTCGTCGACTCCCGGGCTACATCCAGGGGCGTGCGCCCACCGAGCAACAGGTGCGGCCGGTTGAGAAACCGTACCATCGCGGATTCGTCGTCCGCCCACAGCCTGCGCGCTTCCAGTACCACACGCGCCACGCCATGAACGCGCTCGCTCATCTCGCGCGTAAGTTGTTGACGTGACCGTTTCTGAAGGCGGGACCAGGTCGACCGCGACAACAGCGTGAACTTCGCGTGCGGGTCGTCCGGGGCCATGACCTGCGCGACCCGGTCGACGGCTTGCAGGGGAAGCCCCTGTTCGATCTGGTTGACGAGGGACAGGCTGCTCATCTTCCGCCATGAAGGTAGTCCCATGAGCCGCGCAATCTCGGCCGCCTCGCTGAAGGACCCCGTCGTGCCGCTGGCGAGCGCCTCGTCCGCCATCTGCCCTCCCCGAAATCGTCAGATGACACAATTATAGTTGCAGGTGACGGACAGCCGCAAGTGGGCTCCTGCCCGGCACGATTCCCGCGTCGAGACGGCCGGCGGGGGGCAGTAGTTGGCCTTGAGTCACGTCGAAACGACGTGTCGCGGGCCGGTTGGGATCCGCTCGCGCGGCTCAGCGTTCGCGTGAACTGACAAGATCCTTACCGCACCGCTGGCGGTACGCTGGTGGGACCATGCCAAAGACGCTCTATCTCGCCAACCCCTACGGCTTCTCCGCCCAGCAGAAGGCAGGGCCGCTGGCGGCGCTCGTCGACGCGCTGACGGCCGCCGGCGCCGAGGTGTGGGAGCCGTTCGCCCGCAACACTCATTTAAACACGGGCGCCGCCGGATGGGCCTACCGGGTGGGGCAGGCGGACGTGCGCGACGTGCGCGAGGCCGACGGCATCTTCGCCGTGGTCAACGGCTGCCCGCCGGACGAGGGGGTGATGGTGGAGCTCGGCCTCGCGATAGCCTGGGGCAAGCCGACCTTCCTGTTCCGCGACGACTTTCGCCGCTGCTGCGACAGCGACGTCTACCCGCTGAACCTGATGCTGTTCACCGGCATGCCGGAGACCGGCTGGGAGGCGTACTGGTACGGCTCGGTCGAGGATATCGCCGATCCGGACAAGGCGCTGGCGCGGTGGCTCCCGGAATGAGCCGCCGGGAGTCCAGAATGCGGGCTCCTACAGGCCGGCGCCCTTGTCCTTCAGGATCCACCACACCTTCTCGGGCGTGATCGGAATGTCGATGTGCCGGACGCCGAGGTGCGCCAGCGCGTCGACGACGGCGTTGGCGATCGCCGGCGGGGCGCCCACGGTAGCCGACTCGCCGACGCCCTTCGCGCCCTGCGGATGGTGCGGCGACCGGGTCACGGTCTAGTCGGTCTCCCAGCGCGGCGTCTCCATCGCCGTGGGGACCAGGGTAGTCCATGAAGTGCTTTCTCGGCCTCGCGCGCTACTGGCGCAAGCGCGGGGTGACGGGCGGCGAATAGCGCCGGTGGCGGATGATCAGGAGTGCGGCTGAAGGGGAAGCAGGCGAACGCGCTCCTGGTTGGGGCTCAGGACCACAACCGCCCCTTTCGCGATTTCCGCTGCGTGTCGGCGCAGCACCCCGACGAGCATCGTCGCAGACTCGGCCGGTAGCAGGCGGTACGTGCGTAGCAGCACGACGCTGGGTGAGCGGCCACCGGCGAGCGCGAGGATCCGCCCGAAGTCGAGGTCGTGGGTCAACACGACGAACCCGTGCCGACGCGCCCACTGGAAGACCTCCCGGTCGGAAGCCGCGCCGTCGCCGACGGTGCTCCAGTGCCGGGCCTCGAGGCCCGCGCGTTCCAGCGCCTCGACCCACCGAGGCGACAGGTTCATGTCGATGAGGAGCTTCAACTCGAACCGACCGCGACTTCCTGCTCCTCGCTGCGCCACGCGGCATACGCGAGCGCCTGGCGGATGTCGTCACGCTCGAGATAGGGGTAGGCGGCCAGAACTTCGTCCGGGTCATGGCCCGCAGCCAGAAGCCCCACGATGGTCCCCACCGTCACGCGAAGCCCCCGAATGCACGGGCGCCCTCCCATGACGTCTGGATCTCGCGTGATTCGATGCAGTCTGGTCACGGATCCAGTATAAGCCTCAGATGACGCGTGATGTCAGACGCGACGGCGTCGTCCAGCGGAACGGACGAGCGGGACCAAACCCGCCCACGTCGGATGCTGATTGGTGCGTGTAGCCGGACAGATCCGCTATTCGGACTTGGACGCGGAGTCCGGCGCATCGTCACCCGCTCCTGTGGACGGCCCCGGTGTCCTTCAGGATTCGCCACACCTTCTCGGGCGTGATCGGAATGTCGATGTGCCGCACGCCGAGGTGCGCCAGCGCATCGACCACGGCGTTGGCGATCGCCGGCGGCGCGCCCACGGTGGCCGACTCGCCGACGCCCTTCGCGCCCTGCGGATGGTGCGGCGACGGGGTCACGGTCTTGTCGGTCTCCCAGCGCGGCGTCTCCATCGCGGTGGGGACCAGGTAGTCCATGAAGCTCCCGCCCGATATGTTGCCGTTCTCGTCGTAGCTGATCTCCTCGAGCAGGTGCCGAAGCGGGCGGTCGCCTTGCCGGTGGGATGGACCCGGATCTCGCACGAGTCGAACATCTTGAGGCCGAGGATGTCGAAGGTCCGGAAAGGCCCGGCGCCGATGATCTCGGTGAAGCTCGAGATGCCGATGCCCATCAGCCGACGCCCCCGCCCGACATCGACGTCGAGGTCTGGGCTCGTCGACGAGATGCGCGGCGACGTCGAGCAGCACGTTCCGGCCGCGGAAGCTTCGCTCTACGGCACCGCCGCGCCGCTCGATCAGTGCTTTCTGGGCCTCGTGCGCTACTGGCGCAAGCGCGGGGTGACGGGCGAATTAAGGCGGCGGGGGGCACGGTCTGCAGCCTTCCCGAACAGGCTGCGCCGGCTCCGGTGCCCGTGTCGCTTGATCCTGGAAAATCTGGCACAATGTACGAGCGGGTGATTTTGATCGGATGCCTACCTCGCCGTTCTGATGCTTGCCGCGCTGGACCGTTTCGGCCCGGTCGTCCGCCGGAAAGCCCAGGTCGCCGTTCTTGGAAATCCTCCTCTAGACACGTTACACTCGCGCGGGCTTGACAACGCACCGCGATCTGTGAATCGAAAGGAGGTGGCAGGGTAAGTCTGTCCTTCCCCATCGAGGAGAATAGGAGGCGAAAATGAGGAATCTTGTCGAAACTGTACGGTCGGCGTTGAGCCGTACCTCTCCTCCGGCACGCCCGGTCGAAGATGCCCGTCGCCAAGCCGACCGGCAGGTCGTCGTGCAGCAGACCCGCGGAAATCTGTCGATTCAGTTCGGCAACTACGCGACGAAGAACGACCTCCAGCGCGAGTACGAGGAGTTCAAGAGCATTGACTTCGACGCTGACTGAACATCAGGTTGCCCCTGTTGCAGGGGCAGCAGATCCTGATCTTGCCGACATCCTACAGGAGACACTCGCTCTGTACGAGACGGCAGACAGGTTCGTGCGGGAGGTCGGGACGTTCCGTGAAGACGCGGTGATTCCGGCGCTGAACGAGTTGCGGTACGCCGGTCATCACGTCGTGCAATCCATCGATGCCGGCGGAATGGTCAGGGACGCCAGCCAGATCCGGAAGGCGCGCGGGCACTGCGAGCGGGCGTTGTACGAGGCTTCAGAGGCAGGAATAATGGTGGCTGGTCGCGCCATCGTCTCATTCCGGAAGAGCTACCCGGGCATCGTCATCTCGGAAGTCGTCAAGGACTACTCCGACTTTCGGCTGCTGGCGAAGAAGGCGCAAGCCCAGGTCGACGCTGGACGGGCAGATCGAGAGTCCGTTCTCGGCCAGACGCAGGAGTTCATGGAGACCTATCGCCGTCTGCGCGAGGCCGTTGATGTGCTCGACGCCAGCCGTGACGACCTTGAAGCGAAGAGAGAGATCAACCGGAAGGCGGACCGGCAATTCGTGCTGACGTTGGCGACAAGGATCAGTCTGGGTGTCTTGGCTGCCGCAGTGGCGCTGATTGTAGCCCTCTGGCCCCAGTAGTTTGGCCCTCTCCGCCGTCGCCGGACCTCCCAGCCCGGCCACGGAAACCGCACCCCCGAACCCCCCGAACCCCGAACGCGAACACCCGTTGCTTCCGAGGTAGCGGAGCAGCGGCGCCTCGACGGAGTGGCTTGACAACGTCGGTCGGACCCCCATCAACGTCGAATTAGGCTCGACACCGTCGGCCCCCGCCACCGGACCCGCTGCTTCGCCCCGACTGCGTTGGCTTGGACAGCAGTTGCAGGGCATCGAGGAAATGCTCTTGCCGGCGGCGTTCGGTCCGAATAGCACTGTCAGCGGTTCGAGCGTCACCTCGACGTCCGCCAGCGATTTGTAGCCCTTGATGTGCACTCGCTTCACGCATGTCTGGTCATCCATGATCACTCCGGTCGGCGATGAGAAGAGTTGTGGCGCGGATAGCGAAGATGTCCCCACCTCTCGGAACTCGGCTCATTGGCAATGTCGCGCTTCATGATGTTCAGCACTGCAGGAATGACTTTCTCCATGATGCGGCTCCCGTCCCGCAACTGTTTCCGACCCCATCCATTCCGAACGGTGACTCCCCCGTGAACGATCTGGTTTCGCAACGTATACAGTCTTCTGAAGATCCTGGGAAGCGCTTGTCGAGGATCTAAATCTAAAGAGCCCGGGGTTATGGCTCTCTCGACGCCTCCATTTTCTTCCGCGAATTTCCCTGCGTCAAACGGGCTCTTGGCCCGGACGCAATCCCAGTAGGGTTCGTATATGAACTCGTTCTTCATCAGACCGCGAATCGCTCTGGCGCACTCTTTCCCGGTGACGATGGCCTGAAGCCGTCGTGTCGGTCGATCCCGCTCGCAAATCTTATGGAGAAACTTCTCTTGTATCTCGGTCTCACAGGGACCGCGTGGGCCTTCGGCGCCGAAACGTCCATTGTCTGCCGTCTGTCCGTAGGCGGCGTTGAACGAAATCCAAAGATACAAGAACCTCTCGACATCAGAATGTGCCCTCTTGCTCTTTTTCAGCCAGCTACGCGCCCGGCGCACGCGGTCGTCATTCTCCGTCCTGATGGTCCAGATTTCGCCAGACATCGTCATCTCCGTACCCGCGCCTTCGAAGCCCTCCCGGCTGTTTGGATGGTTCGAAGGCTCTTGCCCTGCCGGCTGCCCGATGAAGCGAAGCCGCGTGATGGCCTACCAGAGACCTCATCGAAACCGCTACAGCCCGGCCCCGTTGTCCTTCAGGATCCGCCACACCTTCTCGGGCGTGATCGGGATGTCGATGTGCCGGACGCCGAGGTGCGCCAGCGCGTCGACGACGGCGTTGGCGATCGCCGGCGGGGCGCCCACGGTGGCCGACTCGCCGACGCCCTTCGCGCCCTGCGGATGGTGCGGCGACGGGGTCACGGTCTTGTCGGTCTCCCAGCGCGGCGTCTCCATCGCGGTGGGGACCAGGTAGTCCATGAAGCTGCCGCCCGAGATGTTGCCGTTCTCGTCGTAGCTGATCTCTTCGAGCAGCGCCGGCGCCATGCCCATCGTCAGGCCGCCGTGGATCTGCCCGTCGACGATCATCGGGTTGATGATGTTGCCGCAGTCGTCCACCGCCACGAAGCGGCGGATCTTCACCTCCCCCGTGCCGCGGTCGATGTCGACGACGCAGATGTAGCTGCCGAACGGGAACGTCAGGTTCGGCGGGTCGTAGTACGAGACCGCCTCGAGGCCGCCCTCCATGCCCGGCGGGTGGTTGGTGTAGGCCGCGAACGCGATCTCCTGGATGGTCTTCGTCTTCTGCGGCGCGCCCTTGACGGAGAAGGCGCCCGGCGTCCACTCCAGGTCGTCCTCGCTCACCTCCAGCAGGTAGGCGGCGATCTTCTTCGCCTTGTCGCGCACCTTGCGCGCCGCCATCGCCCCAGCCGCCCCGGCCGTCGGCGTCGAGCGGCTGGCGTAGGTGCCCAGCCCGTAGGGGGCGGTGTCGGTGTCGCCCTCCTCGATCTCGATGTGGGCGGCGGGAATGCCCAGCTCCTCGGCGAGCACCTGCGCGTAGGTGGTCTCGTGGCCCTGGCCCTGCGACTTGGTGCCGAAGCGGGCGGTCGCCTTGCCGGTGGGATGGACCCGGATCTCGCACGAGTCGAACATCTTGAGGCCGAGGATGTCGAAGGTCCGGGAAGGCCCGGCGCCGACGATCTCGGTGAAGCTGGAAATGCCGATGCCCATCAACTCGCCCCGGGCGCGCTTGTCGGCCTGCTCCTTCCGCAGCTCGGCGTATCCGATCCGCTCCATCGCCTTCTCGAGGGCGCCGTGGTAGTTGCCGCTGTCGTACTCCCAGCCCAGCACCGACTTGTAGGGGAACTGCTCGGCGGGGATGAAGTTCTTCAGGCGCAGCTCGGCCGGGTCCATTCCGAGCTCGAGGGCCACCATGTCCGTGAGCCGCTCGATGGTGTGGACCGCCTCGGTCACGCGGAACGAGCAGCGGTAGGCGATGCCCCCCGGCGGCTTGTTCGTGTAGACGCCGTCGACCTCGGCGAAGGCGTGCTGCAGGTCGTAGGATCCGGTGACGATGGAGAACAGCCCGGCGGGGAACTTCGACGGGTTGGCGGCGGCGTCCGTGTAGCCGTGGTCGGCCACCGTCTTGATCTTGAGCGCCGTGAGGGTGCCGTCCTTCGTCGCCCCGAGCTCGGCCTTCAGGTGGTAGTCGCGCGCGAAGGAGTCGGCCTGCAGGTTCTCCATGCGGTCCTCGACCCACTTGACCGGCTTGCCCACCACGACCGACGCGGCGATCGCGAGCACGTACCCCGGATAGACCGGCACCTTGCCGCCGAACCCGCCGCCGATGTCGGGGGAGATGACCTGGATCTTCTCTTCCGACAGCCCGACGTGACCGGCCACGAGGGCCAGCACCGTGCGGATGGCGTGCGGGGCCTGCGTCGTCATGTAGACCTTGAGCTTGCCCATGACCCGATCGAAGTCGGCGACGCAGCCGCAGGTCTCGATGGACGCGACGTGGATGCGCGGGATGTAGATGTCCTGCTTGACGACGACGTCGGCGCCGGCCAGCGCGCTCTCCGTGGCGGCCCGGTCCCCCACCTCCCAGTGGAAGATGTGGTTGTCCTTCTTGTCCTCCTTGTCCGTGCGCAGCACCGGCGCGTCCGGCTCGAGCGCCTTGAACGGATCGACGACGACCGGCAGCGGGTCGTAGTCCACCTCCACCGCCTCGACCCCGTCGGCCGCAGCGTAGCGGTCGGTGGCGACCACCGCCGCCACCTCCTGCGCCTGGTACATGACCTTCTCGGTCGGCAGCACCATCTGGGTGTCGGACATCAGGGTCGGCATCCAGTGCAGGTTGTACTGCTCGAGGGTCTCGCCGGTGATGACCGCGAGCACGCCGGGGATCTTGAGCGCGTTCTCCGAATTGATGGACTTGATCCGCGCATGGGCGAACGGGCTACGGACGATGTCCAGGTAGAGCATCCCGGGAAGCTGGATGTCGTCCACGTAGTTGCCCTGGCCGCGGATGAAGCGCGGATCCTCCTTGCGCTTCATGGAGTGGCCCATGCCGCACACTTCCGGCGTCGTCTGGGGTGCCATGGTTTCTCTCCTCCGCGCCGTCCCTACGCAGATTCACGCAGCTTCGCGGCCGCGTGCTCGATGGACTTGACGATGTTCACGTAGCCGGTGCAGCGGCACAGGTTGCCCGAGATCGCCTCCCGGATATCCGCTTCGCTCGGATCGGTGTTCCGCTCGAGCAGGGCGCGCCCGGTCATCAGCATGCCCGGCGTGCAGAAGCCGCACTGCAGCCCGTGCTCCTGCTGGAACCCTTCCTGGAGCGGATGCAGCGCGCCGTCCTGCTCCAGTCCCTCCACCGTCTGCACGTCGCGGCCGTCCGCCTGCACGGCCAGCACGGTGCACGACTTGACGGGCTCGCCGTCGAGCAGGACGGTGCACGCGCCGCAGTGCGTCGTGTCGCAACCGATATGGGTCCCGGTCAGGCGCAGCACGTCGCGGAGCCAGTGCACGAGCAGGAGTCGCGACTCGACCGCGGCTTCCTGCGCCTCCCCGTTCACGTTGATCCGAACGTCGTGTGTCGCCATGCCTACTGTCCTCCCGCCCGCTCGACCGCCCGGGCGACCGCACGACTCGTCAACACGCGCGCCATGTCGCGCTTGTACTCCACCGACCCGCGCCGATCGGCGCTGGGTGAGGTGGCCTCCGCGGCCAGCCGCGCCGCCTCGGCGATGGCCTCGGCGTCCGGCTGCCGCCCCCGGAGATACCCTTCCGCCGCGGTCGCCTTGATCGGCGTCGGTCCGGCGTTGGTCAGACCGATCCCGATTCGCGCGATCTCACCCTGCGCGCCGAGCGTGACCTGCGCCGCCGTGGCGGCGGTGGCGTAGTCGCCCACCTTGCGCTCGAGCTTGATGTAGGCGCCGCCGCTGCGGGCCGGAGGCACGGGAATCCTGATCTCGGTGAGGATCTCCGCGGGCGCGAGCGCGGTGGCGAACAGCCCCGTGAAGAAGCTCGTGACCGGCATGGTGCGCTCGCCCCCGGGGCCGCGCGCCACGACCTCCGCTTCGAGCGCGAGCATCGTCGCCGGGTGGTCGTTCGCCGGGTCGCCGTGCGCCAGGTTGCCGCCCACCGTGGCGCGGTTGCGCACCAGCGGGTCGGCGATGACGACGGCGGTGTCGAGCAGGATCGGGTACTTCTCGCGAATCAGATCCGAGCGTTCCAGATCGGCCTCGCGCGTGGCGCCGCCGATGCGCAGGTACCCGTCCTCCTCGGTGATGCCCGTGAGCCCCGGGATGCGCCCGATGTCCACCAGGTGGCCGGCGTCTCCAAGGCGGAGCTTGAGCAGCGGCAGGAGACTCTGGCCGCCGGACAGCACCTTCGCTTCGTCGCCGAGGCGTGCGAGCAGCGCCACCGCTTCGTCGAGCGTGTCCGGTGCGTGGTAGTCGAATGCCGACGGAATCATTGGGACGCTCCTTAATCCACAATCAGCCACAGGATCGCGGCCACGACGACGACGGCCAGCCAGAAGCCGGGCCGGCGCACCAGTCGGCCGAGCGCCCGCCCGCCGACCTGGGCCCCGAGAGAGACGGCGTCGATCGCGTCGTCGTCGGGAGCATCGCCGCCGGCGCCGGCGGGAGCCCGTGCACCCGTGGACTCCGCAGGTGGGCGCGGGGCTCCCGCGGAGTCCGCGGGCCGGGGCGCCGCGTCAGGGCCGTCTCCGGCCGCGGCGTCAGGAACGGGCCGGTCGCCGGCCGCGCCGTCCGCTCCCGCTTCGTCGCCCGCCGACTCCAGCGCGGCCCGCATCGCCTCGGTGAACTGCCGGAACATCTGGTCGCTGACGTCCTGGATCAACCCGCGGCCGAACTGCGCCAGGATGCCGCTGATGTTCACCGTCGACGACACGGTCACCTCGGTCTCGGCGGGGCCGTGCTCGACGACCCGGCTCGTCATGCGCATGTCGGCGCCGCCCTTGCCGCGGACGTCCTGACCGGCCGCGACGATCTCCGCCACGCCTTCGCCTTCGTCCAGCCGCTCGAAGCGCACCGTGCCCTTGTAGCGGGCCGAGACCGGGCCCACCTTGACGGCGATCGTGCCGGCGTGGGTCCGCTCGTCGACCTGTTCCGTGATCGCGGCGCCGGGCAGGCAGCCGGCCACCCTGGACGGATCGGTGAGAAACGCCCACACCTCCCGCCGGCCGGCGTTGACGACGAACTGCTTCTCTATGGGAATGGCCATGTCACACGCCACTCTCGGTGCTACGCGGGGTTCCGCCACCAGCCGCCAGAAGGGGCAGCAGCCGTTCGAGCGATTCCAGATTGTGCGCGGGCACGAAATGTTCGACGTAGGGGAGAGCGGCCTGCATGCCTCGCGCCTCCGGCCGGTAGCGCGGGTCGCCGAGCAGCGGGTTGAGCCAGATCACCTTTCGCGCCTTCTCCCCGACGGCGCGCATCGCGTCGGCGAGCTTCGCGGGGCTGTCCAGGTCCAGCCCGTCGCTGAGCACCACGACGACGGTCTTCGCGCTCACCAGCGTATCCAGGTACCGCGTGACGAACTCGTCCAGACTCGCGCCGATCCGGGTCCCGCCGGACCAGTCGGGCACGCCGGCGGCCAGGCGGTCCAGGGTCGGACCGATCTTGTCCGGTGTCAGCCACGGCGTCAACCGGGTCAGCGACGTGTTGAACGCGAAGACCTCGCAACGCCGCACCACGCGCTTGAGGGACAGTGCGAAAGTCAGCAGGAAGCGCGTATGCGGATCCATCGAGCCGCTGGTGTCGCACAGCAGCACCACGTCCGGCCTCTCCACGGCGCGGTCCCGCCGCGCCAGCGAGAGGAACTCGCCTCCGGTGCCGACCGCCCAGCGGAAGCTGCGCCGCAGATCCGCCCGGCCGCCGGTGCGGACCGGCACCAGGCGCCGGCTCGGCCGGCATCGCAACCGGCGCGCCGCCCGGGTCAGCAGACGCTCCATGGCGGGCAGGTCGTCCGGGCTCCAGTCGTCGAACGGCTTGCGGCGCAGGAGCACCTCCGAAGAGTAGCCCGGCGTGTCTCCGGCCGTCCTTTCGCGCCCAGGTTCGCCGGGAAGCTGTCCGATCGCCTGCATCCAACGCCATTGGGGGATCGGTCCGGTCCGGTCGGAGCGCGGCCGCGACGGCGGTTCCCGCGGGGTGGCCGGCGGCTCGACGGCCGGGGCGGCCGCCCAGAAGTCCTGCAACAGCTCGTCGAACGTGTCCCAGTCGGACCGTTGGATCTTCAGCGCGGCGCGCAGCGCAAAGCGAACCTCGTCGCGATCGTCCACATCCACCAGCAGGAGCGCGGCCGCCCCGTCGATCTCGTCGCTCACGCACACGCCGACGCCGCGTTGCCGCAGTCGGCCCGCGAAGCGGGCCAGCCGTTCCACGATGTCACGGTCAGGCATCGGCGCTCGGTGATCGTGCCTGGGCGAGCAGTGACTCGACGTCCTGCGCGGTCAGATCCTCCACGTCGTGGTGGTCCTTCAGAACGCACCCGAGCGTTTCCTCCACCGTGTCGACATCGAGCCGATCCTGCCGCAGAGCCACCAACGCGCGGGTCCAGTCCAGCGTCTCGGCGACGCCGGGCGCCTTGTGGAGACGGCGCGCGCGCAACGCCTGCATGACTGCCGCCACTTCCCGGGCCAATTCACCGATGACCTCCGGCACCCTGGCGCGGATGATGCGGATTTCCTTCTCCAGCGACGGGTGCTCGACGTACAGGTAGAAGCAACGGCGGCGCAGCGCGTCGCCGACCTCGCGCGTCCGGTTCGACGTCAGCACGACGTACGGCACGTGCGTGGCGGCGATGGGGCCGAGCTCGGGAATCGTCACCTGGAAGTCGGAGAGGATTTCCAGCAGGAAGGCCTCGAAACCGTCGTCGGCCCGATCGATCTCGTCGATCAGCAGGACCGGCGGGCCCTCGCGGCGGGTGATGGCGCGCAGCAGCGGGCGTTCCAGCAGACAGTCGCGGCTGAAGATCATCTGCTCGGTCTCGACCGGTTCCCTGCCGTCCGCTCCCGCGATGCGGAGGCGCAGCAGTTGCCGCTGGTAGTTCCACTCGTACAGGGCCGTGTTGACGTCGATCCCCTCGTAGCACTGCAACCTGATCAGCTCGGTGTCCAGCATCCGGGCCAGCACCTTGGCGATCTCGGTCTTGCCCACGCCAGCCTCCCCCTCGACGAGGAGCGGCTTGCGCATCGTGCGAGCCAGGTAGACCGCGGTGGCGATGGCCGGCTCGGCGATGTACCCCTCCCGCTCCATCGCCGCCTGCGTCTCGCGCACCTCGGGCCGCACGCTACCCCTCCGGCGCCGCCGCCGCGGCGTACTTCTGCGGCTCGGCCAGGAACTGCTCGCGGCAGTGCGCGCAGCAAAAGTAGTAGGTCCTTCCCCCGACGTCGGCCTGGTGGCTGGCCGCCGCCACGGCGACGGACATGTCGCACACCGGGTCGCGCGCTGTCTCCGGGGCGGCCGCGGGGGGAAACGGGTCCTGCTCGGTCCGCGTGACGGGTGCCGGAGACGCCGGACCGGCGCCGGGACCGGATTCGCGCGCGGTGGCGACGGTCGCGGCCGGAGCCGGAGCCTGCTCGGTCCGCGTGGCCGGGGCGGGGGGAGCAGAACCGCGGCCGGGACGGCGGTCGCTCTCTTGCCGGGGACCCTCGGCGCGGACGCGCCGGGTGATCTCGGCGAGGATGCTCAGGGCAATCTCCTCCGGCGTCTCCGCGCCGATGTCGAGACCGGCCGGATTGGCGATGCGGTCGAGCTGCTCTTGTGTGGCGCCGCGCGCGGCCAGCGTCTCGCGCATCTGTCCGAACCGCTTGCGGCTGGCCACCACGCCGACGTACGCCGGCATCAACCGACTGGCGGTCCAGGCCGCCTCCTCGTCCCGCTGGCCGAGCGTCGCGACGACGGCGAAGCAACGCGACGCGTCCTGCGCCGACCCGGGAGGCTCGACGGATTCGTCGCTGGTCACCAGGCGGCCCGCGTCCGGGAACAGCGTCTCGCTGGCCTCCGGATCGACCGCTTCCACCCGGTAGCCGAGCACGGCGGCCAGGCGCGCCAGCGCCCGCGCGGTGGGCGACACGCCGAAGATCAGCAACCGGCGCGCCGGCAGCAGCGGCTCGATGTAGATCTCCACGCTTCCCCCGCTGTGGCAGGCCATGGGAAACACCGTCAGTCCGGGTCGAGTGTGCGATATCGAGTCGGGGTCGCGGACGATCCCTATCAGCCGCGGCTTCTCGTCCGCGAGGGCCGCGAGCGCCTCCCGAATCACCGTCGGCCGCGTGCAGCTTCCCCCCAGCCAGCCGTGGAACTCGCCGTCCGGGGTCACGACGGCGCTGTCGCCGACCCGGGCCGAGCTCGGGGGCTCGCGGCGGACCACCGTGGCCAGCGCGAACGCCTCGCTGCGGCCGGCGAGTTCGGACGCAAGCTGCAGGATTTCGGTGCGCATCGATGTCAGGCTCCCAACTCCGCCTTGATCCGCTCGTAGTCCTCGGGAACGTCGATGTCCTGGAGCGCCGCCGCCGGCCAGGAGACCGCGACCGCCTCGTGACGATGCCGCCGCACGACCTGCCGCCCGCAACCTTCTCCCGACATCTGCCGGAGCTCGGAGAACAGCGCACGGTCGTACAGCATCGGCGGCGCGTTGACGTCGCCGTAGGCGGAGATGACGAGCGGGGCCGTGCTCTCCCGGTAACGCGTGACGAGACTCGCGACCATGCGGGTGGTGACGAACGGCATGTCCGCCAGCATCACCACCGCCGCCGGCACGCCCTCCGGTACGTGGCAGATGCCGGCCCGCAGCGACCGGTTGATCCCCAGCGCGTGATCGGGATTGTCGACCGGCGTGCACGCCAGTTCCGCAAGCTCCGCTCGGGCCCGCTCCGCCTCGTGGCCTACGACGACGACGACCGGATCGAGCCCGGCGTCGATGGCGCGCCGCACGACCCGTCTCAGCAGCGTCTCGCCGTCGAGCTCGAAGAACAGCTTGTTGCGTCCCATGCGGGTCGAGCTGCCGGCGGCGAGGACGACGCCGGCCACCGGGCCGCTCCGCTCAGACGGCTCAGACGGCATGGATGACACCTTCCTTCTCGCGCAGGTGGCGCGGCACGCTCGCGGCGCGGACGGCAAGCAGCTCCGCCACGACGCTCACGGCCACCTGCTCGGGTCCGTCCGCGGCCAGATCGAGACCGACGGGGGCGAACAGACGGTCGGCGCCCGCCTCGATCTGCGCGCCCACGCCGTCGAGCTGTTCGAGCATTTCGTCTCGGCGGGCGCGCGGACCGAGAAGGCCGACGTAGGGGACATCGGTCCGCAACAGGCGCCCGACCCAGTCCCGGTCGTGGGCGAACGAGTGAGTCATGACCACCGCGTAAGTGCGCGGGCCGAGCGGCAGCCCTTCCAGGCCGGCGGCGGGTCTGCGGTCGATGCGCTCCGCACCGGGAAAGCGTTCCGCGGACAGGTAGGCGGGACGGTGGTCGACGACCGTCACGCGGAACCCGACCTGTGACGCATACGCCGCGAGGGGAATCGCGTCGTCGCCCGCGCCGCAGATGACGAGCCGGGGCGGCGGTACGTGTACCTCGGTGAAGACCTCGGTCGATGGGAGACCGATGCCGGTCGCTTCGATCTCGTAGCACTGCGATTCGCCGGTCGCAAGGAGCGCCTCGGAGCGTCGGGCAATCACGCGATCCAGTTCGGGCCCCCCCGTCGAGCCGGCTGGCGGGGCATCGCCCGATACGAGCACCCTGCCCAGGACCGCGGCTGGACCGCGGACGACGGTGGACGCGGCGAACGGCGCATCTCCAGCCAGACGCGCCCGCACGCGGCGCGCCGCGTCCACGGTGTCCCCGGAGGTGGCCGGCTGAACGAAGATGTCGACCGCGCCATTGCAGCCCAGGCCAAGTCCCCAGACGGTGCGATCATCGTCGCCGGTTTCGTAGTGGCGGAGGCAGGGCGCTCGCTCGCGCATCACCGCCATGGCGATCTCGCGCACGTCCGCCTCGAGGCATCCGCCGCTGACGCCGCCGCGAGTCGCGCCGCTCTCTTCCACCAGCAGCTTGGCGCCGGGGCGCCGGTACGCGGACCCCTCGATCCGCACGACGGTCGCCAGCGCCGCGTGCCGGCCAGCCGCCGCCAGCTCGGCAACACGGTCCACGATCTGCGACGTTTCCTGCCAGTGCTTCATGGTGGATCGGTCGCACCGGGGCAGCCAGCCGTGATTCTACATGGGCGGAACGATCCCGAAGCTCCGGCGTCGGGTCGCAACTGGCCGCGGCAGGACCGTGGAGTCACCCACTGGCCGGTCAAATTCCGCGGTCCGGAAACAAACCCGGCAGCCCGTCTGCCGCTAGCGTGGCGGGAAAGGCCAGCCGTGGCGGCGCGCGATGGCTGGCCGAGATCGTCACTGTGTCCTCCGGCAGCGCGGCGCCATTCACGCCGCGGTGGATTCCACGACGAGCTCGCGGCCGAGCAGCCTCAATGCCTTGTGGAGCCGGTTGGCGGAGGTCGCGTGGCGCGGGTCCAGCATGCGCCGGACGACCTTGTCGTCGACGCCGAGACGCCGGGCAAACGCAACACGTGACAGGCCGCTGTCCCGGAAAGCCAGTACCAGCGCCGCCTTGGCGGCCATCGTTGGAGGCACGGCGACTCGATGCTCGCCGGTGCGCCGGGCGCTGGGTCGCGGAATCGGATCGCCGTCGATGATGCGGCCTGCGATCGTCTCCTCCAAGGCGTCTGCGGCTTCGGTCAGCGCCTCGGCATCGTTCCTGCCGGAGGTCAGACATTCCGGCAAGTCGCGGAAGGAAACGACGGCCTCGTCGGGAGCGGCACGCTGCAAACGCGCGGGGTAGATGAAACGCATCGGCGACCTCCGGAACACGTACGCTTACCGAACATCCCGGTCGGTGAGGCCCAACTGACGGAGCATGGCGGCCAGTAGTCCCGGGCCGAGTTCCTTCCGGAGGTCCTTCACGATGGTCTTGCGGTCCCCATAGTGAAGGACATCGAGTGACGCCATGCGTCGGGTCCGGCGTGCAGCCCGCCGGGATGCCCGCGGGCCGGCTACCCGTATATCCGCTCGAATTCGGCCATGAACGCAACGAGCGCGTCGACGCCCGCTTCGGGAAACGCGTTGTAGATGGAGGCGCGCAGGCCGCCGACCGACCGGTGGCCCTTGAGGCCGGCCAGATCCGCGGCGCCGGCTTCCTGGATGAATCCGGCCTCTAGCTCCGGCGTCGCCAGCCGGAACGTGACGTTCATCCGCGAGCGGCTGTCCCGATCGGCCACGCCGCGGTAGAAGTCGGTGCGGTCGATGGCCGCGTACAGCTTCGCCGCCTTGCGTTCGTTGCGCTCGGCAACGGCCTCCAGGCCGCCCTGGTCGCGCAGCCACGCCGTGACCAGCGACACCACGTAGATGGCGAAGACCGGCGGCGTGTTGGGCCGGGAGCCGCCCTGGACGTACGTGGCGTAGCGGAGCAGCTTCGGAAGCGACGACGGTCCCCGCTCCACCAGGTCCGGTCGGACGATCGCCACCGTCACACCGGCCGGCCCGAGGTTCTTCTGCGCGCCGGCGTAGATGAGTCCGTGCCCGGCGACATCGATCGGGCGGCTGAGAATGTCCGACGACGCGTCCACGACCAGCGGCCGATCACCGACGTCCGGCATGGCCGGCCACTGCGTCCCCGCTATGGTGTTGTTCGTCGTCGCGTGGACGTACGCGGCGGTGGGCGAGAGGTCGATTTCCGCTGCCGCCGGCAGACACCGGAAACCCTCCGCCGCCGTGGTGGCGGCCACGCGCACGGACCCGAACTTCTCCGCCTCCCGCGCCGCCTGCACGGCCCACGACCCGGTCAGCAGGTAGTCGGCCGTTCCGTCCGCGGGCAGCAGGTTCATCGGGACCATCGAGAATTGCAGCGTCGCGCCACCCTGGAGGAACAGGACGTGGTAGTCGTCGGGAACGCCGGCCAGAGCGCGGATGTTGGCCTCGGCCGCCGCCAGGATCTCGTCGAACGCCGGGGACCGGTGGCTGATCTCCAGCACCGACATCCCCACCCCCGGCAGCGCCGGCAGGTGGTCGCGGATCTGCTCGATGACCGGCTCGGGAAGCACCGCCGGACCGGCGCCGAAGTTGAAGACCCGTTCCGCCACAGAAGCCTCAGATGGTGTGAATCAGCAGGCCGTCGCGCAGCTTCGGCTCGAACCAGGTGGATTTCGGAGGCATGATGCCGCCCACGTCCGACACGGCGAGCAGCTCGTCCGGCGTCACCGCCGCCAGCGAGAAGGCGACGGCGGCCGCGCCGGAATCGACTGCCTGCTCCAGGGCCGCCACGCCGTGCGCCCCGCCGACGAATCCCACCCGCGGATCGGTGCGGATGTCCGCCACGTCGAGCAGCGGCGCCAGGATCCGGTCCTGGAGGATGGCTGCGTCGAGCCGCGCGGCCGGCGCTCCGGTGCCCCCCGCAGCGCCGACGCCCGCCGGTTCGATGGTGTACCAGACGCCTTCCAGGTACATCGCGATCCGGCCCTTGGGCGGCACCGGCGGTCCCCCGGCCGCGACCGGAAATCGCGCCCGCAAAGCGTCCAGGAGCTCCGCCGCGGTCCGGCCGGCGAGGTCGGCGACGGTGCGGTTGTACGGCAGGATGCGGGTCTGCCGGTCGGGAAACGCCACCCCGAGAAAGAAGCACGCCTCGTGTTGCGAATCGCCGCCGGCCAGCTCGTCGCGCGCCCGGGCGGCGCTGGCGATCCGGTGATGCCCGTCGGCGATGTACACGGCCGGCACGTCGGCGAACGCGCCGGGGGGGGGGGGGGGGGGGGGGGGGGGGGGGGGGGGTGAAAAGGGCGGGGGGGGGGGCGGGGGAGGGGGGGGGGGGGGGGGGGGGGGGGCGGGGGGGTGGGGGTGGGGGGGCGGGGGGGGGGGGGGGGGGAGGGGGGGGGGGGGGG
>VXME01000126.1 GCA_009861545.1 Acidobacteriota bacterium
TCAAGACCTCTACCCCCAACACGCGGATTTTTGCCCGGAACCGCTAAACGAAGACGAAGACAGGCTTCAGTGCTACGCCGATGTGGAGGGGGGCGATGCGGACGGCCGCCGGCTCGACCGGCGGGAGCTCAAGGAGGCAACCAAGGCGCTACAGTGGTTGGCCACTTGCCATATGGGTCACTATCGCAAGCGTGACCGGTACGATGGAAACCTGCTTCGTCCATTGGGCGACAGTCTCGCGATGCGGGGCCTCCCGAGAGAATCGCGGATAGAGATGAAGGTGGCGGAAGACGGGCAGCGGTGGTTTGCGTATCGTCGCACGGTCAGTGGGCGGTGCTTTGCCATGGGCGCACCCGGGTTCCTCCAGACCCGTGGGAACACGATGGACCCGATCCACCGATGGGGTTGCCTGGCGAAGATCGGATGTGGGGTGACCGACCGTTCAGAGAGAACGTGAACAGAAACTGGAGCTGATCAGCTACAACGCAAGCATGTTCTGCCGCTGCCCGCCGGGCGTCGCATCCCGCCAGCCGGCGGCGAGGGCGTTCACATAGGCGAGCCAGAGGTCGCGGGACCAGTAGCGGTTGTATGCGCCGACGTCCTGGCGCTACCTTCTCCGGACTTCGCCGTCGTGAACTGGGGCGACTTCCGCGGACGGCAGGGCCTGCCGAACCAACGGGCGCCCTACGCTCGCATCGTCGCCATCGACATGAACACCGGCGAGCACCTGTGGGAGACCCCCAACGGGGACACGCCGGAGCGCAGCCGCAAGCACCCGGCGCTCGAAGGCTGGACGTGCCGAACACCGGCGTTCCCTCGCACCCGGTCACCATGGTGACGAAGACGCTGCTGGTCACGGCCGAGGGCACGGCCGGGCTCCCGCGCCTGCACGCGCTCGACAAGCGGACCGGCGAACGGCTCGGCACCGTGGCGATGCCCGCCTCGGGGCAGTACGGGATGATGGGCTACCTGCACGAGGGACGGCAGTAAATCGTAGTGCAGGTGGCGGGATCGGGCCTGCCGGGATCGGGCCTGCCGGGATCGCTGGCGGCGCTGGCCCTGCCCTGACAGAAGCTCCGGCGTCGTCATGTACCGGGCGCCGTTCCTGCGCAGACTCCCGGACCCGGCGATCGTCGAATCATGGCCGGCGGCCGACTGCCCCGGGGTCAGTCGGTCGCCACGTCGAACGCGGTCAGGCCCCGCGTCGCCTGGCTGAACTCCACCCCGATCAGGTGAATCGGCGCGCCCAGGCCCCGATACTTCTCGGCATAGCGCTTGTTGCGCAACTGCGCCAACGCCGCCCCTGCGGCGGCTCGCTCCACCACCTTGAATTCGAACAGATACATCTGGTCGTTGAAAGCCACGGCCAGGTCGAGACGCCCCCGGCTGGTGCTGTCCTCCACCCGCACGTCCAGACCCAGGGCCGCGAGGCAGGCGTAGAACACGCTCGCGTAGTAGCCCTCGTAGCGCGCGATGTCGTTGCTCGCATGCCACTGGTGGGGGATGCCGGCGAAGAAGGCCCGGAACAGTTCTTCGAGTCCGGCGAAGTCGTTGACCCGGAGCAGCGCCAACAGCCGCGGACCCGGCTCCGCGCCGCGTGACGCCCCGCGAACGAGATGCCGCAGCATGCCCTGGTTCAGGCTCTGCCGGACCTCGCGGTTCGGATATCCCAGCCGGTAGTACCGCGTGCCGTCGATCCGTTCCACCTCCCGAATCGTCAGGTAGCCGGTCTGGAACAACAGCGCCTCCGGGGCCACGTCGTCCACGTCGAACGACGACAGCAGCTCGTCCGTGCCGAGCAGGCCGTCGAGGGCGAACGTCTCTACGCCGCGCGATACCAGCGTGTCGATCAGGAACGCCGGCGTGCCCGTCTCGAACCAGTACGCGCCGAACTCGCGCCGGTCGAAGAGCAGCAGGATGTCGAACGGGTTGTAGACCGTCTCGCCGTCCACCCACCGATAGCCGTCGTACCAGTCGCGGATCGCGTCCCGATCGAGGCCGGGCAGTTCGGGAGCGAAGACCGTGTCCAGGTCCGCGTCGGTATAGCCGCAGAGGGCGGCATGGCGCGGATCCAGCGTGACGTCTATCAGGTTGTTTAGGCCGGAAAACAGACTGACCTTCGAGAACCTGCTCACCCCGGTCAGCAGCGTGAACCGGACGTGCGCGTCGCTGGACTTGATGGTGCCGTACAGGCCGCGCAGAAAGTTGCGGTTGGCGCGGGCCGTGTCCGGCGTCTCGAGCGCGTCGAGGATCGGCTTGTCGTACTCGTCCACCAGCACCACGACCCGCTGTCCGCGCTGCTGGTGGAGCGCCTCGATCAGTCCTGCGAATCGGCCTGGTAGCGATGCGTAGGCGCCGGCCAGTCCGGCCCGCCGTTCGGCGGCCGCGATCTGATCGGCGACCTGCGCCGGCAGGGTGTCCGGCGCGGTGAAGTCGCCGCCGCTGAAGTCGAGCCGCAGCACCGGATGACGCACCGTCCAGTCCCAGTGGTCATGGATCGCCAATCCTTCGAACAGCGGCCGGTTGCCCTCGAAGAGCTGCTTCAGCGTATCCACCAGCAGGCTCTTCCCGAAGCGCCGGGGGCGCGACAGGAAAAAGTGCTTGCCCGCGTCGATGAGACGGCGCAGCCCGGCGGTCTTGTCCACGTAGTAGTAGCCGCCCGTCCGAATCTCGCTGAAGGTCTGGATCCCGATCGGCAGCTTGCGCCGCCTTCCTGCCCCCGGGGAGGTGGTCGCGTCCCGTGCGGTCGGCATCGGCTGGGATTCATTATGCAATGCCGAGCAGAATCGCTGCCCGCCTCGGGCCAGCACGGGATGGGCTACCTGCCCGAGGGCCGGCAGTACGTCGTGGTGCAAGTGGCGGGATCGGGTCTGCCGGGTCGCTGGCGGCGCTGCGGTTGCCGTCGCCCTGACCACGGATGGATCTGCCGGGGTCGCTGGGGGAACTGCGGCTGCCTTCGTCGGGTTGGCTTGCATATTGCCCACGGCGCGGGCGATATTCGCCCGTCTCGTGGTCGACGTCCAGCTAACGTGCCTCTCGACCTGCCGGCCTCCTTCCAACTCGTGCGGCTGCCGCCCTACTCCGTCAACCGGAGCAAGCGACTGGCCAAGAGCCCGAAGCTCTACTGGAGCGACTCGGCCCTGGCGCTCTGGATGAGCGGTGCCGACACCGTCTCGGGCGAGCACCTGGAGAATCTCGTCCTGGCCGATCTGCTGGTGTGGCGCGACGGTCAGGTGCCGGCCCCGAACGTGCTGTTCTGGCGGACGACGACGGATCGCGAGGTGGACTTCGTCATCGAGACCGGCGACCGGCTGCTGGCCGTCGAGGTGAAGGCCGCCCCGACTCCCGGGTTGGCGGACACCCGCGGCTTGCGCCTTTTCGGGAGGAGTATCGGGATCGGTTCGCGGGCGGCCTGCTGCTGCACGGCGGTTCCGGAACGCAGTGGATGGCCGAGGGCGTGCTGGCCGTGCCCTGGTGGCGGGTGGTGTAGCGGCGGCGGCGAAGGATGAGGCCGATTCAGGAGGGCGACGACAGCCTCTGCGAGGCTTCGCGCGTTCGGCCGGCCAGCAGCGTCAACACCGTCTGCATTGTCGATCCCATCGCATCCACGCGGCCGGCCAGCCGCGCGATCTGCCACGAGTTGAACAGCGCACCGCCCGCCGCGATTACCAGAAGCACATCCTCCATGACTGTCTCCATCCTACGCGAGCGGGAGTCCGCGCGAAAGGGAATCCGGAGGGGTGCTGCTGCTCGAGCGGTCGAGTCGCCGCCGCGACGGATGTCCGTCACTGCGAGTCCGGCGTCGCGTCGGTTCGTCCGGCTTCTACTCCGCGCGCCATTGGAGCAGGGCCGCCTTCAGTCCTTCCAGCAGAGGCTGAATGTCGCTCTCCTTGCGGGCGGCCTCCAGTCGGGCAACCACGCGGCCGATGTCGGATTCGGCCCAGCCGAGGGGTTCGGCGAGGCCGTGGAGCTTCGTCTTGGCGATCTCTCCGGGTCGGTCGGCCGCGGTGTCGTACACGGCGTCCGCCCGGTTCATTCGCTCGGTCAGATCCGCGGGCTCGATGCCAAGCTCGGCGGACGAGTTGGCGGGGTCGCGGCGCAAGGCGTTCCAGACCCAGACTTCGGGCGCGTCGTCGCCGGGGAGAAAGAACACCGGGACGTCGCTTCGTGCTCTCTGGCGTATGGTCTCCTCCAGATTGCCGGCGCGCTTGTCGCCGTCGAGCACGAAGACGAAGTTCTGGATCTGCCCGAACTTCCTGAACGCGCTCGCGTGCAGGGGGAATTCGTTCGCACCGGTGTCGCGGCCTACGCGGACGGACTCCCTGCGAATCCGCTCCCGGGGCAGAAGGACGTCGAACACGCCTTGCAGGATTCCCTCGGCCGTGGAGTCTTCGCAGAGAAGATTGAGTGCGTCCCCAGATCGGCCGTAGAGGGCGTTCTGGACGACGTCACGGTAGGGCGGACGGACCGTGACGTCGCCGGTGTCGTCCCGTTCGAGGAAGATGCGCCCGTGGGAGGGCACGGCATCGAGCACCACGGGGCTGTGCGTGGTGACGATGGCCTGCAGGTCGTTGCGTAGCGCGAGCTGCTGCAGTTGCAGCATAAGGAGCTGCTGCACCCAGGGATGCAGGCCTGCTTCGACTTCGTCGATGAGCACCAGGGCGCCCTCGAGCTGGGCGATTTCGCGCGAGAGGCGGAAGATCGCCCGCTCGCCGGCGGCCATGTGCAGCTCGGAGTACTCCGCGCCGCGTTCCTGCGCAGCGAAGAGAAGGTTCTTGGTGCCGCTGGACAGGTTGACGACCTCGGCGTACCGGAAGGGAAGCATCTGCTGGGCGAAGTCGATTTGGGACGCCGTCAAGGGTGTTTCCCGAGGGGCGGAGCGCAGGCGCGACATGCTTAACACGCCGCGGACCTCGGATGGATTGCTGAGGTTGCTGAGCGTTCTGAGATAGACGGGCCTCTCCGGCTGGGTAGCGTTCTTGCGGCCGAGAAAGCTGCGATTCCAGCCCTTGGAGCGGCGCCATCGCATGGATTGCCGGCCGTCCGGCGTGGAATAGTCGAACTCGATGACCACCTGCGGTTTCCGGTCCTCGCGCCGGCCCACCCTGGGCCGGTAGTCCGGAAAGAGGGTCGACGGCACGAAGTCCTTCACGCCGGCCCCGGGCACCTTGTAGGCGCAGGCCGCCGCGAAGAGCACCGTCGACTTGCCGCTGGCGTTGCCGCCGGCGATGACGCTCACGGGATAGTCCAGCTTGATCCGGACGTCCTCGATGCCACGAATGCCTTCGAGGTGGATCTCGGCCAGGAAATGCGGCAGGTGGGGTTTCTTGCCCTGCAGCCGCTCCCAGAGATCCCTGAAGCGCCTTTCGATCATGAACGCGTGTCCTCGCTGTCCAGTGCTCTATGTGGCAGTCTTCACGGCCGGAAGCTGGCGAAATCCCTGCTGTGCGAAATCGGCGTCCAGGGAAAGCGCCACCGCGATTCCATGGCGTCGCATGAGCTCGAAGCTCGTGCAATCGACCAGTGACAGCTTTCTGCGCCCGGCGGTGAACAGCGCGGCCATCGCGGCTGCGTGCAGCTCCTCGTCGACCCACAGCGGTTGAAGGAGCGGGACAAGGTCGCCGGCCAGGGCACGAACCGCATCGAGGCCGAGTCGACGCTGCACGAGCGCGAACGCTTCCACCAGCACGTAGTTCGAGGTGACGAGGGAGTCGTGGTCGTTCAGTGCTCGGCGCCACGCCTCCGTCACATCGGCGTGGTGCGGCTGGTCGGCGTCGAGGAAGGCCAGCAGGGCGGACGTGTCCACGAAGAGTGTCACGAATCGAATGCCTCGTCGAGATACCGGTCGTGGTCCTCGGCCAGATCGCGGCATCCGGACCGGAACCGACCGGCCAGGGCCAGCGCGCGCCGAGCCAGTTCGTCACGATCCACGACATGACGGCGCGCCAGATACTCGGAGACGCTCTCGCGCACGAGATCGGCCATCGAGCGTTCCTGCACGCGCGCCTGTACGCGGAGCGCCTGGGCCTGCGTTTCGGTCAGTTGGATCTGCGTGCGAACCATGACGGCATTGTAGCTTGTGTGATGGAATGCGGTACAGTCCTTCCGTGACCAAGCCCCGCCTCAACCGCCGCATCCGCTACGAGCCGGACGATCCGTGCCCGCCGCTCGTGACGGCCGGCGTCGCCTTCCAGGGCGTCGTGCTCATCCTCGCCAACACCGTCCTGATGGTGACCATCATCGTCCGGGCGGCCGGCGAGGGCGAGCTGTACCTGGGCTGGGCGGTCTTCGCGGCGCTCGTCATCGCCGGGGTCACTACCGCGCTGCAGGCGGCGCACGTCGGGCGGGTCGGCGCCGGCCACATCCTGATGACGGGGGCCGGTCCCCACTTCATCGCGATCTCGGTCGTCGCCCTGACGGAGGCGGACCTGGCCACGCTGGCCAGCCTCATCGTCGTGTCGTCGCTGTTCCAGTTCGCGATGGCGGCGTGGCTGCCGTTCCTGCGCCGGATCGTCACGCCGATCGTGTCCGGCACGGCGCTGATGCTGATCGCGGTCGCGGTGATGCCGATCGCGGTGGGGCGGCTGACGGACGTGCCCTCGGGCGCGCCCGAGGGTGGCGGGCTGATCGCCGCCGGGGTCACGCTGGCAGTGGCCACCGGCATGGTGCTGCGCGCCTCGGGCGTCTGGCGGCTGTGGGCGCCGCTCAGCGGCATACTGGCGGGCTGCGCGGCGGCGTTGTTCTTCGGGATGTACGACTTGCGGCCGGTAGCCGAGGCCTCGTGGCTCGACGTTCCCGACGTCGCGGCCTGGCCCGGCATCGACTTCACGCCGGACGCGCGGTTCTGGGCGCTGCTGCCGGTGTTCGCGATCGTGTCCGTGGTGGCCGCCATCAAGACCAGCAGCGACGGCGCGGTCATTCAGCAGGCCTCCGCGCGCCAGCCGCGCGCGACCGACTTCCGCCTCGTGCAGGGCGCGCTCAACGCGAGCGGCGTGGGCATTCTCCTGTCCGGCCTCGCGGTGACGCCGCCTGTCATCATCTACCTGCCGTCGAGCGTGTCGCTCATCAATCTCACCGGCGTGGCGGCGCGCAGCGTCGGGTACGCCATCGGCGGCACCCTGTTCGCGCTGGCGTTCCTGCCGAAGCTGACCGCCGTCCTGCTCGCGGTGCCGAGTCCCGTCATGGGGGCCTTCCTGCTGATCATCATGGGACTGCTCTTCGTGGAGGGCATCCGGACGGTGTTCCAGGACGGCCTCGATCCGCAGAAGGGTCTGGTGGTGGGTGTCGCCCTGGCCCTCGGCGTGGGCCTGGAGAGCGGGAGCGTCTTCGAGAGCGTCCTGGGACCGACCTGGAGCGCGTCGCTGGGCAACGGCATGACGATCGGCGTGCTGGCCACGGTCCTGCTGACCGCGTTCCTGGAGCTGACCAGCCCGCGGCGCCGGCGGCTGGACGTGGAGCTCGACGCCTCCGCGGCGTCGGGGATCGATGCCTTCCTGCGTGAGATCGCGGGTCGCTCGGGTTGGAACGCCGCCTCCGGCGGGCGGCTGCGGGGCGCCGGCGAAGAGGCGCTCGAGTGCCTCTTGCAGCTACGCGGCGAGCAGGCGGCCGGCGCGGCGCCGCGCCTCATCCTCTTCGCGCGTCCCGGCCGCGAGACGGTGGAGATGGAGTTCCTGGTCGTCTCCGAGCGGGAGAACATCGAGGACCACCTGACCTACCTGAGCGAACGCGCGGAAACGCCGGAGGAGAGCGAGCTGTCGTTCCGCCTGCTGCGCCACTACGCCTCGTCGGTGCGTCACCGCCAGTACCACGGTATCGAGATCGTCACCGTGAAGGTCGCGGGCTCGCGGTAGGACTCGTAGCGAAACGCCGCTCGCATGCAGCGGCTTTGCCGCGGGCTCCTGGCCCTCGTGGATGGCAGAACCTGGAAGCCCCAGCCCTGGAGCGCATCCGCTGTTGCGCCGGTCGCTCGCATGGGCGATGATGCCCGAGTTCGGGATTGAAGACGAGCCGAGCCGTTCCCGGGCGCCTGTGGCCGAGCGTCGCGGACGACGCACAGGCCTTCGACGCTGCGCCACGGGGCACGGAAGGAGACAGACGATGCGAGAGATGGGACGCGGACGATTCGTGCTGGTGTGCCTGACCGCTTTCCTGATGCTGCAGGCCGGACCCGCGCTCGGGCAGTCCGACGACGCCGAGTGGGAGCCGATCACCGAGGAGCGGCTGCTCGATCCGCAGGACGGCGACTGGATGAGCTACCGCCGGACCTACGACGTCACCGGGTTCAGCCCGCTCGACCAGATCGACCGCGGCAACGTCTCCGACCTGCGCCTCGTCTGGTCCTGGTCGATGCGCGACAACAGCCGCTGGGTGCCGACGCCGATCGTGGCCAACGGGCTGATGTACGTCTCGGAGGGGAGCGGCCGGGTCACCGCCTTCGACGTGCTGTCGGGCGACGTCGCCTGGGTGTACACGCGCAGCTATCCCGAGGACATCCAGAAGTCGCAGGCGCTCGGCCGGCACCGCGGCGTCTCCGTGCTCGGCGACACGGTCTACTTCGGTGCGGCCGACGCCGTGCTGGTCGCCCTCGATGCGCAGACCGGCGAGCACCGCTGGGAGGTGAGCACCGGCGACTACACCACCGGCCTGGGCCACAGCCACCCGCCGCTGATCGCCGACGGGAAGGTGGTCCTCGGGTTCGCCGGCGGTGACCGCAGCGGCCGCGGCACCATCGTGGCGCACGACGCCGAGACCGGCGAGCACATCTGGACCACCTACACGGTGCCGATGCCCGGCGAGCCGGGCTACGACACGTGGACCGAGCGCGAGATCCCGCCGCTGGGCGGCCTGGCGTGGAGCACCATCAGCTACGACCCCGAGCTCGGCCTCGTCTACATGGGTACGGGACAGCCGACGCCCTGGGCGTCCACCCTGCGCGGTCCGGGCGATGCCCTCTACACCAACTGCATCCTGGCCCTGGACATCGACACCGGCGAGATCGAGTGGTACTTCCAGGTGGTGCCGGCGGACAACTGGGACCTGGACGCCACCGCCGAGAGCATGCTGGTCGACCTGGAGATCGGCGGCGTCGAGCACAAGGCGCTCATCGAGACCAGCAAGATCGGCTGGGGCATCGTGCTCGATCGCGAGACCGGGCGCTTCATCGACGCGTTCCGGACAGGCTACGACAACATCATCACCGGCTGGACCGACACCGGCAGCCCCATCTACAACCCGGACCAGATCCCCACGCTGGAGGACGTCGACTCGGACAAGATCTTCGAGGTGTGTCCCCACCTGCACGGCACGCGGAACCTGAACTCGGCGAGCTACAGCCCCGAGACCGGCCTCTACTACGTCGGCATCAACAACGCCTGCATGGACGTCATGTTCGTCTCCGAGGAGTACGTGCCCGGCCGCGTCTTCCGGGGCATGGGCAGTCGCGTGAAGATGGTCCCCGGCTACGACTACATCGGCGAGTTCGTGGCGTTCAATCCGGTCACAGGCCAACGCGCCTGGGAATACCGCCCCGAGAGCGGCGCGCCGATGACCGCCGCTGCGCTCGCCACCGGCGGCGGCCTCGTCTTCGGCGGCACGGCGGACCGCCGGCTCTTCGCGCTCGACGCCGACAACGGCGAGATGCTCTGGGAGACGCGCCTGAACGGCGACATCTCGGGCGCCCCGGTCACCTTCGAGGTCGGTGGCCGCCAGTACCTCGCGGTCGGCGCCGGCGGGCGCATCGGCCAGACCACCTCCTACGCGCGCCTGACCGGCATCACGCTGCCGCAGGGCAGCGGCGTGATCTGGGTGTTCGCCTTGCCTGACTAAGTACCGATGCGGTCCTCGCGTTCTCTGCAGGCGCTCGCAGCGGTTCTCCTCTTCACCGCCGGTCTCTCCTGGCCGGCGGCGCAGGGGCAGGAGGTCACCACGGCCGACCTGGAGCAGGCCGCCGCGGACACCTCGTCGTGGCTGATGTACGGCCGCGACTACCACGGCCAGCGCTTCGTGGAGCTCGATCAGATAACGCCGGAGAACGTCGACCGGCTGCACCCGGCGTGGGTGTTCGCTACCGGCGGCGAGAACCGGGGCCTGGAGGCGACGCCGCTGGTGCACGAGGGCGTGATCTACCTGTCGGCGGACGAGTCGCGCGTGTTCGCCATCGACGCGCGGACCGGCGCGAAGATGTGGGGCTTCGAGCCGGAGATGTCGGACGAGGTCGAGCGCGTCTACTGCTGCGGGTCGAACAACCGCGGCGTGGCGCTGTTCGGCGAGCTGGTCTACGTCGGGACGATGGACGCGCGGCTGATCGCGCTCCACAAGGACACCGGCGCCGTCGCGTGGGAGACCGTGGTCGTCGACTGGCGGCAGGGCTACAGCATCACCGGCGCGCCGCTGGTGGTCAACGGTATGGTCCTGACCGGGGTGGCGGGCGGCGAGTACGGCATCCGCGGCTTCGTCAAGGCCTACGACGCGCTGACCGGCGAGTTGCGCTGGACCAGCTACACCATCCCCGGACCGGGTGAGCCGGGCAACGAGACGTGGCCCGGCGACACCTGGAGGAACGGCGGGGCGCCCACCTGGACGACGGGCGCCTTCGATCCCGAGCTGAACCTCGTCTACTGGAACACCGGCAACGCCGCTCCCTGGAACTGCCACGTCCGCAAGGGCGACAACCAGTGGTCGGCCGCCACCGTCGCCATCGACGCCGACAATGGCGACATCCGCTGGGGATTCCAGTACACCCCGTGGGACTGCTGGGACTACGACGCGGTGAGCACGCCGGTGCTGGCCGACGTGACCCTGCGCGACCACGGGCCGGTCAAGGCGCTGTTCCACCATGACAAGAACGGCTTCTTCTACGCTCTAGATCGCACGGACGGCCGCTTCCTCTACGGCGAGCCGATCGTGCCGGGCATCAACTGGGCCTTCGGCCTCGATCCGGTAACGGGCCGGCCGCAGGTGAATCCGGACATGCTGGCCCAGTCCGGCGGCCCCGAGGTGGGGCCGATCATTCCCAGCCTGGAGGGGGCCATCGACTGGCAGCCGCTCGCCTTCAACCCGGACCTAGGCGCGCTCTACTTCATGTCGAACCAGTGGGCGATGGGCTACCGCTTCTGGGCCGAGGACCAGTTCGAGCCGCCGACCAACGGCGAGGCGTACCTCGGCGGGGACTACCAGCAGTACCTGACCAGCGACAACCCCGGCAACTTCGTCGGCTTCGACGTGGTCGAGCAGGAGGTCCTGTGGCGGGTGGTGAGCCCGGCGCCCTTCTGGGCCGGCGCGGTGGCCACCTCCAGCGGGCTGGTCTTCACCGGCGACATGCGCGGCTACTTCATGGCGCTCGACGCCCGCAGCGGCGACGTGCTGTGGCAGTTCCAGACCGGGTCGGGCATCATCGGCAGCCCGATCACCTACGAGCTCGACGGGACGCAGTACGTCGCGGTGCCGTCCGGCGGCATCGGCGGGGACATGATCTTCTACTACACCGAGCCGAAGGCCGGGAACCTGTGGGTGTTCGCGCTCGACGGTGGTCCCCGGGAGGTGCAGGCGGGCACGAACCTGACGCCGCTGCCGGGCGGCCTGCCGCGGGTCGGCGAGCCAGGCCACACCCTGGGCGGCCGCGTCCTGCCGGGCTACGGCTTTGAGCCCACGGAGGGCAGCGAGCCGATCGCGCCGGGCGCTCCGACCGAGGCGGATCCGTCGTCAGCGCCGGAAGCTCCTTCCGAGGTGGATCCACCGTCCGCGCCAGACGCCTCGTCCGCGCCGGACGCGGGCGGCGCGCCGAACCCGCTGCAGGGCGACGCGGCGGCCATCAGCGCCGGCGAACGGATCTACCGCGAGCGCTGCGTCATCTGTCACCGGTCCGGCGGCGGCGCGGGTCCGAGCCTGTTCCGGAGCGGTCTTCCGCTCGGCCGTTTCCTGGACACGGTGAATCGGGGGCGTCCGGGCACCAACATGCCCGCGTTCGAGGAATTGCTATCGCTCGACGAGATATGGGAGGTGCACGCCTTCTTGATGTCGCGCGACGCGCTGTAGGAGCCGTAGACGAGGGCAGGTACGGCCGGAGAGTCTAGGGTAGGCGCACCAGGATCTGGATCACGGCCGCACCCAGCAGCCCGAATCCGGTTAGCACCGCGCCCAGCAACGAGGCCAGCATCCACCGGATGATCCGCACCTCGCCGGCAAGCTCGCCGATATCGGCGGCCGTGGCCTCCGCCGTGGTCTCTGACGCGCCGGCTTCCACCAATGCGCCCCGCATCTTCGCCGAAACAATCTTCACGGCACGCTACCAGGAGAATCGACAGAAAGACGGCGCCAGAAGTCAGCTTCGTCGGCGCAGGCGTAGGCCGCGGCCATCACCGTGTCCCGCGGCACGTCGGCGAACGTCACCGCCCGCTCTGAAAACGCCGCTGACACGGAGAGCCCCCGGACCTGCAGCAGGCTCTGCGCGGCCGCGGCCAGCTCGTCCGCGCGACCCTCCGAGTGCCCTTGCGCGATCAGCGCGCTCGACAGCGGATCGTCGGCAGGGCCCGTCCCTTCCCGCGCACCGAGCTCCCGTCCTACCCGCTCCAGGACCCGGTAGGTGGCGGCCGACGGTGTCGGCTCGCTCATCCCGTCGAAGATCTCGCCCGCCGTCCAGCCGGGAAACGCGCCGCTCGTCGGCACGGACTGGTACCGTCCGTCCTGCAGGCGGTGAATCGTCACGCCCGCCGGTCGCCTAGGTGAACCCCCGGCCGGCGGCACGATCACCCACAGCTCCGGGAAGCCCCAGGCCTCGTACAGCAGCAGCTTGCCGGGGCGCACGTCGGTCGTGTGGTCCACCTCGAGCACGACGTCGGGGAAGTCGTGCTCGCCGATGATCAGGGACTTCTCCGGGATGGTGGCGCGCGTCGGGTGCAGGTACAGCGTCTCGTCGGCCTCCATCGCCCGCCGGGGCCGGCCGTCCGCGTCTCGCACCAGCAGGGTCACCGATCCGTACGAGGCGATCGGCGTGCCGCGCACAGAGGCGATCCGCTCGGCCAGGTGCGGCAGCCGCCGCGAGGTTCCTTCGTGGACGGCGTAGTTGTCGGCGACCACCCAGGCGGTCTCGGTACCAGCGTCCCAGTACTCGAGGCGATCGTCGGAATTCTCGAACGCTTCGCGCGTCAGGGAGATGCGAACGCAGCCGGGAAACCGGAGCGCGTCGTAACGGAGAGATTCGCCGGGCCCCGCGCCCCGACCCGCGGCGTCGGCCGTTTCGCCTTCGCCTCGCGGGGTACGTGCCTGCAAGTAGTCCATCGCTCCATCATAGACCTCGAACCCGGTGCGGTTCCAGCGCCGTGCGCGCCGAAGCGCAAGAATGGCCTGGAGCCGCTGATCGACGTACCGATGCCATACGATGACGTGAGTCTCGAGCCGGGGCAGTCGAATCGGGTCCAGCTCGCTGGAGCATCCGACGGATGGAGGGAACCGATGCCGGATTCCGAATCGCTCGCCACGAAGTGGTCGGGCATGGCCTTGCCGGGTTGGCTGGCTGTCTGCGTCCTCACGGTTCTGAGCGCGGGCTGCGTAGCGACAGGTTGTTGGGACTGCAACGTCTGCGCCTCCTCGCTGATGAACGTAGGTTGCGTCTCGGCGCAGGAGCCCCAGGCGGCGGGAGACGCCACGTGGTTCGAGGGCGCCCGGCTCATCGACGGCAACGGCGGTGCGCCCATCGAGACGTCGGCGTTTCTGGTCGAGGACGGGGTCTTCGCGTGGGTCGGGCGGCAGGGTGAGAGGGAGGCTCCCGCGGGGGCCGAGCGGGTGGATCTGTCCGGAAAGACCGTCATCCCGGCGCTGATAGACGCGCACCAGCACATCGGGCTGACGAACGTGAAGGACGGCACGCACAGCAAGGACAACTACACGCTGTCCAACTTGGTCGAGCACCTGGAGCGCTCCGCGTACCACGGCGTCGCGGCCACGATGAGCCTGGGATTGGAGTTCGACGAGGCGCTCGCCTTCGAGCTGCGCAACGAGGTGTTCCGCGACGCGGCGCGATTCCTGACGTCCGGTCGGGGGATCGCCGCCACGCCGCTGGCCGGCCCGCAGCAGGAGTACCGGCTGGGCATCCCGCGCGGCGCGCGGACCGAGGCGGCGGGTCGCGCTGCGGTCGCGGAGCTCGACGGGCACGGGGTCGACATCATCAAGATCTGGGTCGACGACCGGGGCGGAACGGTCCCGAAGCTGGAGCCGAACATCTACCGGGCGATCATCGACGAGGCCCACGCCCGGGGCATGCGGGTAGCGTCACACCTTGGCTCGACCAGCGGGCTGGCCGACGCGAAGGACCTGATCCGGGCGGGCATCGACGGCTTCGCGCACACGGTCCGGGACCGCGACATCGACGAGGAGTTCATGGCGCTCGTACGCGAGCATCCCGACGTGTGGACCATCCCGAACCTGCCCGGCTCGCCGGTGACGCTCGACGACCTGCCGTGGCTCGGCGAGACGCTGCCGCCCTTCGAGATCGAGAACCTGCGCGCGCAGGCCGAGCGCTTGGCGGCGGACGGGCCCGGCGACTTCTTCGCGCTGCAGTGCCGGAACCTGGCCCGCAACCGCGAGGCGGGGATGTCCATCGGCATGGGCACGGACTCGGGCGTTAGCGTCGCCTGGACCACGCACACCGAGATCCGCGACATGGCCGGCTGCGGGCTCATGCCGATGGAGGCGCTCGAGTCGGCGACGCGCATCAACGCCGAGATCCTGGGCCTGGACGACCTCGGCACCGTGGCAGAGGGGAGGAGCGCGTCCTTTGTGGTGCTCGACGCCAACCCGCTGGACGACATCACCAACACGCGCCGGATCGACAGCGTCTATCTGCGTGGCGAAGAGGTGGACCGGGATGCCCTGCGGGCGAAGTTCATGGAGGGTGTGCGGTGAGCCGCATTTGTTGACACCACTGCACCACTGCACCATGCTTGCGTCATGAGGCTGACCGTAAACCTCGAACCCGACCTGTACGCGGTCGCCGTCTCGCTTGCAAAGGCGGAGGATTGCAGCATCAGCGCCGCCGTCAACCAGCTTCTGCGCCGGGCACTGCCCGGCGAAAACGCCTCGCAGCCGCAACCCGAGGAGTTCGTGAGCAGACGCAACGGCCTCCTGGTGTCGAAGGGACGAGAGGTTGTCACCGCGGAGACCGTTCGCCGAGCGGAGGCGGAGGACGATGCAAGGTGACGTGGTTGCTTGACGGTAACGTGCTGGTGGCGCTTGTTGTCGACTCCCACGTGCATCATGATCGCGCACATCGCTGGTTCGCCACCCTCGTCCGAGACCGGTTTGCGACCTGTCCTTTCACGCAGGGCACGCTGCTGCGTGTCCACATGAAGGTGGCGGCGGATCGCAGCGCCGCGGCGGCTTGGCAGGCGTTGCGTGACTTGGCCGCGCATGCGAACCACGATTGGTGGGATGGCTCACTCGACTTCCTCGATGTCCCGCACCGCAACCTGCAGGGAAGTGGGCAGGTTACTGACGCGTGGCTGGCCGAGCTTGCGCGCCGGCGTGGGGGGCGCCTGGCCACGCTCGACTCCGCCCTGGTTGCCATGCACGGCGACGTGGCTACGCTGCTTCCACGTTCGGCAAGAGGGCAAACGTGAGGTTGCCCCTGTCCGGACAGGCTGCGGAGAAAGCTCCGGTTCTTCGATCGGGCCAGCACCCTGGACGACGCGTCGATCGGTTTTCGCCGCAATGAACCGGATGTCGTGGCGATCGCGCTGGCCCAGCTCAGAGAACAGGCGTCCGGGTGATCGCCTTCCATTTCCCCGGCGCCATCGAGCGGTTCAGCAACAAGAAAGCGAGCCGGAGTCGAGCGCGTCCGACCGGGTCGAACGCCGTCGACGTTCGGCGTGTCGTCCGCGCCCGTTCTTGCCGCCTTGGGCGATTCTCTGGTAGCGTCGACAGCCTGATGGCCGGGAGACAACCCGTGCATGCGGGGCCTGCACGGCGTGGCCCATGTTGGCACGCTTGGGTCCTCGCGCTGGTGCTGGCGCTGGCCGGCGCCACGGCCGTCGCCGCGATCTGCCACGAGGAGCACGCAGCCGAGCACGACTGCGCGGTCTGCGAGCTCCGCCACCAGCCCGCCGCCGGGCTGCCCGGATCCTTGCAGATCGGATTCGCCGACGTTCCGGAACCACTTGAGCCGGCCGTCGAGGGCGGATGGATCGCGTCCGGTCATTTTCGCCGCCTCCCCGCCCGCGCCCCGCCCGCGTAGCGCTGTCCGCACCCACCGTGCGCCCGTCGTGCCGCGATTGCCGGCGAGCCCGCCTGCGTCCGGGGCAACGCGCGCGCCCAGGCGCATCCCGTCGTGCCTGTCGACGCCGTCTGTCGAGATCGACCGCTGACCGCCCGGAGGAACGCACCGATCCTGGCCAACGTGTCGTTGACGGCCGGCGACGACGCGAACGTGGTCTATCGGAACTACACCTCGTTTTCAAGGATCGACGGAGCAGGAGGCGACGATGCGACCAAGCATGAAGGCTACGGCCATCCTGGTGGTCATCCTGGCAGGCTGGACAGGCGCCGGCGACGGCGTCGACGTGACGGCGGCGCAGTCCCCCTTGTCGCCGAGCCCGCCACCTCGAACCGCGCCTCCGCTCCCGGGCGCGGGGTCGGATGCATCCGGGGCCTATATCGGCGATGTGCTCTACGTGCACCTGGGAGACCAGCGACCTGCGTCAGGCGCCGCGACGAGCGCCCGCGGCGCGGCTCTCTACTCGCTGTATCCCGGAGATACGACCTGGACGACGGTCTGGACCGGCAGCGCGGCGCGCGGCGCCGTGCTCCTCGGCGATGGCCGGGATCTGTACCGCGTCGGCGGCGCCGTGGCGACAGGTACGTCTCGGGCCCGATCCGACCTGGAGCGGTGGAGCTGGACCGACGGGCAGTGGGTCGGCCTGACGCCGATGCCGGACGGGCGGACGGACCACGCGGCGGTGGTCGCGGGGCGCGAAATCTGGGTGATCGGCGGATGGGATCCCTCGGTGCACACGGACGATCTCCGCGCGATCTTCCGCGCGCCCACCGTACCACCGGAGGATTGGCGTGACGACGTGCTCGTCGCGGACCTCGACGCGGACCCGGTGTCCTGGACCGTGATCGAGGACGTTTCCCTGCGCCTGCACTCCCTCGCCGCGGCCTTGCACGGCGACGCGATCTGGGTGGCCGGGGGGATGACGCCCGCGGGGCCGGGGCTCGAAGTGTATCGACTGGATCCGCGAGCCCGAACCCTGGCGCCGGGGCCCGTGCCGCCGACTCGCAGCGCCGTCGGGGGCGTCGGCCTCGGCATGGCCGCGACCGGCGGAGCCCTGTACGCGAGCAACCTGAACCAGTTGTTCCGCCTCGACCCGGACGAGCGCGCCTGGCGGGCGCTTGCCTACGATGTCAGCCCGACACGCGTGTACAACGAGCTGGTGGGTGGACCCGGCACGCTGCACATCGTGGGTGGCGCCTCGGGCCGCCGGACCCATGCGGTCGTCGACCGGATCGAGGTGGCGTCGCTGCGGCCGAGCGACGTGGTCGAGGTGCCGCGGCGACCGGAAGACATGGCCGTCGACCGGCCGGTGCTGGCCGGCGAGCAGCGCTGGCCCGGCTTCCGGGGGCCTGCGTACGGTCACAGCCAGGCCTTCGATCTGCCGTTGGTCTGGTCGGACGAGAGGAACCTCGCGTGGCGGCATCCCATCGGCGGCTACGGCCAATCGAGCCCCGTGGTGTGGGACGGCACCGTGTTCGTCACCGCTATCGACGGTCCACTGCGGGAGACGCAGATGGTCGACGCCGTCGATCTGGAGACGGGTGCGCTGCTGTGGCGTCATGCCCTTCCGTCGACCCATCCCGTCGAGGTCACGGATGTCGTCGCGAGGGGTTCGCCGACGCCGTGGGTCGATGGCGAGCGCGTCTACTACCTGTTCGAGAGCGGGGACCTCGGCGCGCTGGACCACGCCGGAGAGCCCGTCTGGTCGCGGTCGCTGAAGGCGGACTACGGCGAGATCGAGGGCTACGGTCTGGGCAGCTCGCTCGCCGCCAACGCCGAGACGCTGTTCGTCCTGGCCGGCCACGAAGGACCGTCGTACCTGCTGGCCGTCGACAAGGCCACCGGCGAGACGCGGTGGAAGGCGGACCATCGCAGGGCGGACCGTCCCTTGCGATCTTCCTGGACGACGCCCATCGTCGTGCCGTCGGACGCCGGCGAGCTCGTGGTGGTCAGCATCACCGGCATGCTCGACGCACACGATGCGGAATCCGGCGAGCGGGTCTGGTGGCTGGACGGTCTCTCCGGCAACAGAATTCCGTCGCCGGTCCTCGCCGGACGGCGCCTCGTCGTCCCGGCAATGGACTCCCGGTCCAACCTCGCCTTGTCGGTCGAGCACCGCGGGCGGCTACTGGACGAGCACGTGTTCTGGCGCGGTCGGTACGCGACGACGTCGATGTCGTCTCCGGTCGCGACCGGAGAAGCGGTCTACTTCACCAACTCGCGCGGCGTGCTTCGGTCACTCGATCTCGGCTCGGGTGAGTCGCGCTGGGCGACGCGTCTGGCGTCGGTCACCTCGGCGACACCGATCGTCAACGGCGACCGCCTGTACGTATTCGGGGCCGACGGCACAACGTCGGTTTTCGCGGTGGACGCGGCCGAACCGATCGAGCTGGCCAGGAACACGCTGCGCGTCTCCGAACGGGTGTACGGGGTGGCCGCCGTCGACGGCGCCCTGTTGTTCAGGACCGGTCGGGAGCTGATCCGGATCGGGCACGCGAGCGCCGGAGGAACGCAACGGTGAGCGGCGACGGGGCGCTCGACGTCTTCCTTGCACGGTGAACACCGCGACCTTCAGGAAGAGCTTCCTGTGTCGGCGATCCGGCGACGGACGTAGAGCGCCACGCCCAACAGGCTCCCCGCGGTCAGGCCGAACACCGGCAGCCACAGGAGCTGCGGGCTCACCAGCGCGACGTGGAACACGAGCGCGACGATGCTCAGACCCCCGATGCCGGCAACGGGTCCACCGCTCAGGTTGATCCGGGGCTCCCGGCGCGGGGTCGGGCGGAGGACGGACTGCGCGAAACGGGCATCGCAGAGGCCCAACGGACCGGTGCGAGGAAGCGCTTCCGGTCCGGCGAGCACCGCGCCCAGGACCTGACGCCACAACCACAGGTGTGACCGTCGGGCGCCGAATTCCTCGACGAGGTCGCCGACCAGCGATTCGTCGTCCACGCGAAGGGCGCGCAGGACAACCAGGGCGAGCCGTGGCGGTCGGGGGCCGGTCATGACGCTGCTCCTTTCAGTTCGGGAATGCCGGTCCACAACGAGACGAGGGCGGACTGCGTGCTCTTGACGGCGTCGATGCCGGCGGGAGTCACCTGGAAGAAGCGTTTGGCGCGGCCTCCCCGCGCCGGCGTGGGATCGCCCACCGACGAGGTTGCGAACCCGTTTCGCTCCAGGCGATCGAGGGCGGCGTACACCGCGCCCAGCACGGCGCGTCGCCCGCCGGTGCGCTCTATCTCGCGCGCGATGCGCACGCCGTACGCGCCCTCTCCGACGCGCAGGATCGCAAGCAGGATCATCAGCTCGAAGTCGGTCAGCAGGTCACGAGGCATTTATTCATAATATACGCAGAAATACGGGTGCGGTTCAAGAGCCCGTCCGCCCAAGAGTTCTGTTGCGCGCGGTCGAGTCCTGATTCATTATGCGGATTCCAGGAGCCGGTGGCGAAGATCGCTCCTTGAATGCAGCGCGGTCTTGCCACGGGCTCCCAGGACGGAGCTTGGCGGGCGGGAAGCAGGGAGGGAGAGATGGCCCATCGATATCTCGCGGCGGCGGTAACGGTGGTGGCGATCGCGGCGCTGGCCCCAGTGGACGCGGGCGGCCAAACGCAGGCGGGCGAGAGCAGCGCGTGGACCTCACCTCGCACCGGGTGGGGCGACCCCGACCTGCAGGGACGCTGGACTAACACCACGACGACCCCGTTGGAGCGGCCGTCCGACCTGGCGGGACGCGAGCTCCTGTCGGAAGAGGAACGCGCGGCCCTCGACGAGGCGGGCGACGTGGCCCGGGAGCAGCGCGGCGTGGCCGCGGGAACGGGCGAGACCGGGTCGTACAACAACTTCTGGGTCGAGCGCGGGGTCAGGATGGCGCGCACCTCGCTCATCGTCGACCCGCCGGACGGCAGGCTGCCGCCGTTCACGCCGTTCGAAGCGGCTCGCCGCCCGGCGCGCGAGAGCTACCGCACGCGGGTACCGGCCGGGCCGGAGGACCGCAATCTCTACGAGCGCTGCCTCTCCCGGGGGATGCCGGGCACGATGATGCCCGGCTTCTACAACCACAACTATCAGATCTTCCAGGCGCCGGGCTACGTCGTGATCCTGGTCGAGATGATCCACGACGCCAGGATCATCCCCCTCGATGGACGCTCCCATGTGGACGAGGGGATTCGGCAGTGGCTGGGCGACTCGCGCGGCCGGTGGGAAGGCGACACGCTGGTGGTCGAGACCACCAACTTCATCCCGGTGAACGGGCGCGCGCTGACCGTGTTCGGCGCCAACGCGACGACGCTGCTCGTCGAACGCTTCACGCGGACCGACGACGACACGATCGACTACGAGTTCACCGTGAGCGATCCCATCGAGTACACGCGCCCGTGGACGGCGTCGATTCCCATGACGAGTCTCGACGGGCTGCTCTACGAGTACGCGTGTCACGAGGGGAACTACGGCCTCGAGAACATACTGGTGGGGGCGCGGGCCGAGGAACAGTAGGGCGGACGGCGATCAAACCTGCTCCACGTCGAACGCGGCCAGGTTGCGGGCTTCCTTGCTGAATTCCACCGCGATCAGATGGATCGGCTCGCCCCGGCTGCGGTACTTGTCCGCGTAGCGCTTCGCCTTCAACTGCGCCATCGCGGCGCCCTCGGGCGCCAGCTCCACCACCTTGAACTCGAACAGGTACACCTGGCCGTTGAAGCGCACCGCCATGTCCAGCCGGCCGTGGCTGCTGCTGTCCTCCACCACCACGTCCAGCCCCAGCCCCGCGAAGTACGAGTAGAACACGCTGGCGTAGAAGCCTTCGTAGCTCGCGATGTCGTTGTTCGTGTACCACTGATGGGGAATGCTGGCGAAGAACGCCTCGAACAGCGCCGCGAGGCCCGAGAAGTCGTTGGCCAGCAGCAGATCGTAGAGCCGCGCGCTGTGCGCCGTCGGCCGCGACGCATTCCCCGTCATGCGGCTCAGCAGGCTCCGGTTCAGGCTCTGGCGCACCTCCCGGTTCGGATACCCCAGCCGATAGAACATGACCCCGCCCCGGGGCTCCGCACGCTGGATGGTCAGGTAGCCGGTCTGGAACAGCAGCGCCTCGGTCGGCATGTCGCCGACGTCGAACGTCGACAGCAACTCCGCGCTGCCCACCATTCCGTCCAGCGCCAGCGAGCTCACGCGCCGGTCGAACAGCGTGTCCACCAGAAACGTCGGCGTGCCGGTCTCGAACCAGTGCGCGGCGAACTCGCGCGTGTCGAACAGCAGCAGGATGTCGAACGGGTTGTAGACCTTCTCCTCGCCGCGCCAACTGTAGCCGTTGTACCAGTCCCGGACCTGGTTCCGGTCCAGGCCGCCGAGCTCCGGCGCGAACACGATGTCGAGGTCCGCGTCGGTGTAGCCGCAGATGGCCGAATAGGGCGGGTGCAGCGTGATGTCCCTGAGGTTATTGAGGCCGGAGAACAGGCTGACCTTGGAGAACTTGCTCACGCCGGTGATGAAGCTGAAGCGGATGTGCGCGTCGCTGTCCTTGATGACCGCGTAGAGGCCGCGCAGGAAGTCGCGGTTGGCGCGGGCGAGCTCCGGCGCGTCCAGCGCGTCCAGAATCGGCTTGTCGTACTCGTCCACCAGGACGACGGCCCGCTGCCCGGCCTGCGCGCTCGACACCCGGACCAGATGCCCGAAGCGCTCCGCGGCCGTGTCGTAGCGGGAAGCGACGCCGAGCTGTTCCTCCAGGACATCGAGCTGGGCCATCAGGTTGATGTGCAGGTAGCCCGGTTCCTTGAAGTTGCCGCTGCCGAAGCTGAGGCGCAGCACGGGATGGCGCACCGACCAGTCCCACCGGCCGTGGATGGCGAGTCCCCCGAAGAGCGGCTCGTTGCCCTCGAACAGCTCCTTGCAGGTGTCGAGGAACAGGCTCTTGCCGAAGCGCCGCGGACGCGACAGGAAGTAGTGCTTGGCCTCGTCGAGGAGCCGACCGATGTAGGCGGTCTTGTCCACGTAGTAGCAATGCTCCTCCCGGATTTCGCGGAAGGTCTGCACGCCGATGGGCAGCTTGCGTCGCGTCATGGAACGCACACGGATCGTGGCCTCATCCTGTCGCAACCCGTATTGTCGCATCCGAGGCCGGATGTTCGCGCGTGGCTTCAACGTGCACGCCTGTCGGCGCGTTGTCCGCGGTGGCGGTCCGGTAGCTGCCCGGGGAGAGCTCCGGGTCGGAGACGCCGTCGATTGACGCACGACACCGGGGTTGCGCGGGAGTAGACTTGGGCTGATTGCACGGTGCCGGCGTCTCCGGCGTGCCAACCGCAGGCCCGTGCCCGTTTAGATAGCCGCGTCTCTCGGAAGCACCCGGAACCGAAGGAGGCAGCGATGGCTGCACCCCGCATCCTCTTCGGCATGTCATTCCTCATGGCTCTGATGGCGTTCAGCTTCCCGCTCCACTTGGCCGCGCAACCGGGGAGCGCCGGCTCGGCGGCAGTGCGCGCCGCGCCGGACTTCCGCACGGTCCGCCCCGTCATCCGCGGGCAGGAGTACGCGGTCAGCTCGATGAAGGCGCAGGCGACGGCCGCCGCGGTCGAGATACTCGACGCGGGCGGCAATGCCTTCGACGCCGCGGTGGCGGGGCAGGCGGTGCTGGCCCTGGTCGACCCGGCGATGAACGGCATCGGAGCCGACGCCGTCGTGCTGGTCTACGATGCCGAGGCGAAGCAGGTCTACTCGATCAACGCGGAGGGGATGGCGCCGGCGTTGGCCACCATCGAGTGGTACGAGGAGCACAACAACGGCGAGCTGCCGCGCAGCGACGGGCTGCTGGCCGCGTCCACGCCCGGCGTGGTCGACGCCTGGTACCTCCTGCTCGACCGCTGGGGGACGATGACCTTCGAGCAGACGCTGCGGCGGGCGATTGCGGTCGCGGCCGAGGGTTTCCCCGTCAGCGAAGGACTCAGCCGCACCATCGCCAACTCGTCGAAGATCCGCAAGTACCCGACGACCATGAAGGTCTACTTCCCGGACGGCCGCGCGCCGGCGCCGGGCGAGATCTTCCGCAATCCCGACGCCGCCCGCGTGCTGGAGAAGATCGTCGAGTCCGAGCGCGAGAACGCCCACCTGGGCCGGTCGGCGGCGCTGAAGGCGGGGCGCGACCGCTTCTACAAGGGCGACATCGCCCGCGACATGGCGAGGTTCTTCGAGGAGCACGGCGGCCTCTACCGCTACGAGGACTTCGCCGCCTTCACCGCCCAGGTGGAGACGCCGGTCTCGACCAACTACCGCGGCTACGACGTCTACAAGAACCCGTCGGCCAGCCAGGGGCCGGCCGAGCTGTTCACCCTGAACATCCTGGAGGGCTTCGACCTCGTCGCCATGCGCCACAACAGCGCCGACTACATCCACACGAGCGCCGAGGCGCTGAAGCTGGCCTTCGCCGACCGCGACAAGTATCTCGGCGACCAGGACGTCGTCCCCATCCCCTACGAGGGGCTGCTGTCGAAGGACTACGCGGCCGAGCGCCGCGCGCTGGTCGACCCGGACGAGGCGTCGCTGGAGTTCCGGCCGGGCAGTCCCGAGCGGTTCATGGACAACCCGCCCCCGACCCCGGCCCACCCGCGCGTCACCTTCGCGGGCGAGGCCGATCACGAGGGCGACACCAGCTACATCGCGGTGGTCGACGGCGACCGCAACATGGTGAGCTTCGAGCCCAGCCTGCACAGCGGCTTCGGGACCGGCGTGGTCGTCGGCGACCTCGGGTTCAGCTTTACGTGCCGGGGCGACTACTACTCGCTGGTCCACGGCGAGGCCAATGCCCTGGCGCCGGGCAAGCGGCCGCGCAGCACGCTGCAGAGCACGCTGGTGATGAAGGACGGCGCGCCTTGGGGCATCCTGGGCAGCCCCGGCGGCGATGACCAGATCATGCGGACGATGCAGACCCTGCTGAACATGGTGGAGTTCAACATGAACGTGCAGCAAGCCATAGAGGCGCCGCGCTGGTCGACGCGCAGCTTCCCGGCCTCGCCGTTCCCGCACACCATGTATCCCGGCGACCTGTCGGTGGAGCGGGGCATCTCGGCCGAGGTGCGCGCGGTGCTGGAGGCGAAGGGCCACGCGCTGCGGGTCCGCCCGGAGTGGTCGATGGGCTCGAACGCGGCGATCATCGTGGACCACGAGCACGGCGTGCTGGCGGCCGGCGTCGACCCCCGGACGGAGGGGGTGGCCTGGGCGAAGTGATGCGGCGGCACACGGTAGTGATGCGCTTCTCCACTCGTGTGCAGGCGGGCGAGGTGCCGGCCGTGGCAGATCGCGATGCCGCGGTCCACGAGTGGTATCGCAAGTAGCGGCGCGAACGGGACGGCGGCGGATGGGAGTCCGAATGTCGGGCTCCCGCATCGGGATTGGAGGTTCGACATGAGACGACGCGTGCTCGAGCTGTTCGGCGTGGCGGCGGCGGTCGCCGGCGTCATCGTGCTTCTGCAGTGGGCCCCGGTGCCCGTGGAGGGGCAGGCGCAGCAGCCTACCGACCAATCGGACGCGGAGCCGGCCACCCCCACCCCGTGGGGCGAGCCGGACCTGCAGGGCATCTGGACCACCGACTTCCTGATCCCGCTGGAGCGGCCCGCCCGCTTCGCGGACCAGGAGTTCCTGACCGACGAGCAGCGGGCCGAGCTGGACCAGGAGCGGGCGCGCATCATCTACCAGGACACCCGCTACGCCGACAGGGGCAGCGAGCAGGACGTGGGCGGCGCCTACAGCGCCGCGATCTACCTGTCGCACAAGTACATGGGCCGGCGGACGTCGCTGATCATCGATCCGCCCGACGGCCGGATTCCGCCGCTGACGCCCGAGGCGCAGGCGCGCCGCGACGCCATCCGCGAGTACCAGCTCGCGCTGATCCAGGCCACCGCGGTCTGCCGCGACAACCTGCCGTCCTGCGCGGGCGGCACGTACGGGCCGCCGTCGCCGCGCCGCAACGAGCCGCCGCCGTTCTATCCCGCGACGGGCGCCGCGGCGGGCGGGTCGTTCAACCGCTCCGACGGTCCCGAGGATCGCGGCCTCGGCGAGCGCTGCATGCAGGCCAAGCTGCCGGACTTCGGGGGCGCGGCCGGCTACTTCCTGCAGATCGTGCAGTCGCCCGAGACCGTGTCGATCTTCTACGACACCGGGCAGGGCCAGGGCTGGCAGCGGGTCATCCCCGTGACCGACCGCCCGCACCTGCCGCCGCACATCCGGCAGTGGTGGGGCGATTCGCGCGGCCGCTGGGAGGGCGACACGCTGGTGGTCGACGTCACCAACTTCACGCCCAAGACCGACTACCAGGGCTCGCGCGAGAACCTGCACCTGGTGGAGCGCTGGCGCCGCGTCGACGCCGAGACGCTGGAGTACATCGTCACGATGAACGACCCGACGACGTGGACGGCGCCCTGGACCGTCGCGCTGGAGCTGAGCCGGCAGAGCGACCAGCTCAACCGCATCTACAAGGAGCCCCGCTGCCACGAGGGCAACTACGGCATGCCCGCCCTGCTGCGGGGCTCGCGCGCCGAGGAGCGGGAGTTCGCCGAGGGCACCGGCCCGGATCCGGCCACGCTGTGCAGCGCCGGGTGCGGCGGGTTCGCCGCGGGCTTCGCCGACTCGGGCGACGAGGTCAATCCGCTGCAGCGGTGACAGGGGGTTCAACGTGCGAAACCGAGTGATATACGGAGGCTCGATAGTCACCGCGGTGCTCGTGACGGCGGCCGTGACCGCCGTCATCACCGCGTCGATGACCGGCGCGGCCGGTCAGGGGCAGGAGGCGGCCAACGCGGTCCGCACCGTCGACGGCCGGCCCGACTTCAGCGGCATCTGGCAGGCGAACAACGAGGCGCACTGGGACCTGGAGGCCCACGCCGCGCGCCCCGGCATGGTGACGCAGCAGGGGGCGTATCCGTTCGACTTCGTCGAGGTCCCCGCGGCGCCGGTGCTCGCGCTGGGCGCGGCCGGCGGCGTTCCCGGCTCGCTGGGCGTCGTCGGGGGCGACGGCCGGATCCCCTACACCCCGGAGGCGCGGGCCATCAAGGACGAGAACGCGGCCAACTGGATCGACCGCGACCCCGAGCTCAAGTGCTACCTGCCGGGGATCCCGCGGGCGATGTACATGCCCCACCCGTTCCAGATCGTGCAGAGCACGAACAAGATCCAGATGGCGTTCGCGTTCACCAGCACGGCGCGCACCATCCACCTGGACGACGTGGAGCTGCCGCCCGACTGGACCTACATGGGGCACTCGGAGGGCCGCTGGGAGGGCGACACGCTGGTGGTCGAGGTCACCGAGTTCAACGGCAAGAACTGGTTCGACCGGGCCGGCAACTTCCACAGCGAGGCGCTGCGGCTGGAGGAGCGCTTCACGCCGATCTCGCCCGACGCCATCCACTACGAGGTGACGATTACCGATCCGAACACCTTCACCGAGCCGTGGACGATCTCCATGCCGCTCTACCGCCGGCTGGAGGAGAACATGCAGCTCCTGGAGTACCGCTGCATCGAGTTCGTCGAGGAGTTCCTCTACGGGCACGTGCGCAAGGAGCAGCTCGTCACCACCTGGGAGGGGGAGACGATCATCGTCGACATCCGGCGGAAGGTGCCGCCGGGGGACGCGTTCTACGACTGGTACCGCAAGTGAGCCGCGGCCGTGGGGGCGCGCCGCTGGCTTGTCGCGAGTGTTGCATTTCCATCAAGATTCATCAATAGTTGTAGAATTGATGAATCCTTGATGGACTCGACCCGGCCAGGCACGGGGACCAAGGCGATGGTGCATTTTCATCAGTGTTCATCAATAGTGCTGGATTCGATGATTCGGAAGCAGGCTGATGAAGAGGCCCGTCGCACCGCCGCCGCTCGAGGAACTCCTCGAGCAACACAAGCAGCGTCTACCTGAGGTGCTGAGGCTCGGCGGGCAACCGACGGTGGACGGTCACTACATCCACTGGGACAAGCTGCGGCGAAAGATACCCCGGCCGGCCGACCTGAGCGCCGGGGAGTGGTGGACCGGCATCCGGTTGGCCCGGTTCACTCAGTCCAGATCACTCCCGCTCCGGGGTACGGGCGGCCGGCCGTTCCTCTACATGCTCCCGGACCGTGTCCACGAGGCGTTGCACCGTATCGACCGCGGCGCCAGCGGTCGGATCGGTGTCACCGAGGCAGTGACCAACCCGGCGACTCGCGATCGGTTCATCGTCAATTCCCTGATTCGCGAGGCGATTACATCGAGCCAGCTCGAAGGGGCGACGACGACACGCGCCGCCGCGGCGAAGATGATCCGCGCGGGGCGGCGTCCGCGAAATCGCAGCGAACGGATGATTCTGAACAACTATCGGGCGATGCGCGAGGTCCGCGAGATGAAGGATCGGCCGTTGACCGCCGAGGCTGTGCTCGCCCTGCATCGAGCGGTCACCGACGGCACGCTGGACGATCCGGCTGCCGCCGGCCGGCTGCAGCTCCCGGCCGAAGATCGCGTCGAGGTTTGGGACGCCGACGGGCAGGTGCTTCACCGACCGCCCCCGGCGGAACAGTTACCGGAACGGCTGCGTGCGATGGTCGAGTTCGCCAACGCCGAGGACGGGGCGCAGACGACGCAGGACGACCGCTTTCTGCATCCGGTCATCCGCGCGATCATGCTGCACTTCTGGCTCGCGTACGACCATCCGTTCGCCGATGGCAACGGGCGCACCGCCCGAGCGCTCTTCTACTGGGCGATGCTGCGCCGCGGCTACTGGATGTTCGAGTTCCTGTCGATCAGCCGGTTTCTCAAGGCTGCTCCCGTGCAGTATGCCCAGGCCTTTCTCCATGCCGAGACCGACGGGAGCGACGCGACCTACTTCATCGTGCACCAGGTCGACATCATCCTGCGGGCGCTCGACGCGCTGGACCGGTATCTCCAGTTGAAGGCGGCGCAGGCGGCACGGATCGACCACCTGCTCCGCGAACGGACGGACCTGAACCACCGCCAGCTCGCACTTCTCGCGCACGCGGTTCGGCACCCGGACTGGGAGTACACAACGCGGTCCCACATGACCAGTCACGCCGTGGTCTACGCCACTGCCCGCGCGGATCTGTTCCGATTGGCGGAATTGAGTCTGCTCGACCGGCAAAAGCGTGGACGCAAGCTCAACGTCTTCCAGGCGCCGCCGGATCTCGAAGCGCGAATCCGGAGGCTTCGATCCGCGCACTGATACCGCAGCCGCTACCGGCAACGCCTCCCGCGGGTTGCGGCAACGGCTGACGGGAGGGCAGACTGTTCGTCGTGGGACGCGCAATCTCCCTCTCGCCGGCCGGCGCCTTCGGGGCCGCGCTGGTTCCCGCGCTCGCCCTGGCGGCGTTCGTTCTGGTCGACCGCGTCCACGACAACCCGACGCTCTTCCGCGCGTTCCTCGGCGCCGCGCTCGCGCTCGGTGTGTGGAACGTCGTCCTGCTCGCCGCGTCGCAGCGCGGCGGCCGGCGCCGGACGCTGGAGATCGCCCCGCGCGCGCAGCACTACGTCCAGGCCTGCGCGCAGGCGTCCGTCCTGCTCTACTGGGGCTGGCACTGGGCCCCCGTCTACGACTTCGTCCCGCTCATCGCCGGCCAGCTCGTCTTCGCCTACGGGTTCGACCTGCTGCTCGGCTGGTCGCGGCGCGATACGCACCGGCTCGGCTTCGGCCCCGTCCCCGTCATCTTCAGCATCAACCTGTTCCTCTGGTTCACCGACGACTGGTTCCACTTCCAGTTCCTGCTGGTGGCCATCGGCTTCGCGGCCAAGGAGCTGATCCGCTGGGAGCGGGACGGCCGCCTCGTCCACATCTTCAACCCCGCGTCGTTCCCGCTCGCGGTCTTCGCGCTCGCGCTCATCGTCACCGGAATGAGCGACGTCACGCGGGCGCAGGACATCGCCATCTCGCAGTTCTATCCGCCGCAGATGTACCTGTGGATCTTCCTCATCGCGCTGCCCGGCCAGTACCTCTTCGGCGTGACGACGATGACGATGGCCGCGGTGGTCTCGACGTATCTGTTCGGACTCGCCTACTTCGCGGTGACCGGGGTCTACTTCTTCTACGACTCGTACATCCCGATCGCGGTGTTTCTCGGGATGCACCTGCTGTTCACGGATCCGTCGACCTCGCCGCGCACGGAGCTGGGGCGCATTGCGTTCGGGGTGCTCTACGGGTTGAGCACGGTCGTGCTGTACGTGGTGCTGGGCCGGGTCGGAGCGCCGACTTTCTACGACAAGCTGCTGCAGGTGCCGTTGCTGAACGTGTCGGTGATCGCGATCGACCGGGCGGCGCGGTCGGGGGTCTTGCGGCGGTTCGATCCGGCGGCGCTCGGGCGCGCGCTGGCGCCGCGGCGGCGGCACCTGGCGTACATGGGCGTGTGGGCCGTCGTGTTCGCGGGGATGAGTGCGGCAGGCGGGGTCGGGGATCGGCATCCCGGACAGTGGGTGCCGTTCTGGCAGCAGGCCTGCGAGGAGGGGCGACCGCACGCCTGCGGCTTCCTGGTCGCGAAGCAGTCCGGGCTCTGCAACATGGGTTCCGGATGGGCGTGCAACGAGGCGGGGGGGCTGCAGGCGGGGCTCGGC
>VXME01000127.1 GCA_009861545.1 Acidobacteriota bacterium
TGGGCTCGGATATGTGTATACGCCACAGCGCCGCGGCGGCGGGCGCCGGCGCAAGGTCTGCCGCTACTGCGTGGACAAGGTGGACTACATCGACTACAAGGACGTGCGTCTGCTCATGATGGCGATCGCCGAACGCGGCAAGATCCAGCCCCGGCGCATCTCCGGGACGTGCGCCAAGTGCCAGCGCAAGCTGACGACGGCCATCAAACGCGCACGCCAGCTCGCGCTGGTGCCGTACGTGCTGGATTAGGAGTCGCCGATGATGGAAGTCATCCTGCGGGATCACATCGACAACCTGGGCCGTCGCGGCGATATCGTCAACGTGGCCAACGGCTACGCGCGCAACTACCTGTTGCCGCAGAAGCTCGCCCTGCTGGTGACGCCGTCGAACCGCCGGCAGGTGGAGCGCGAGCGGGTGGTCGCCGACGCCCGCGAGGCGGACGAGCGGGCCCGCGCCGAGAGCTTCGGCGAGCGCCTGCGCGGGACCGAGTGCGTCATCCCGCGCCGGGTCGGGGAGACGGGCACGCTCTACGGGTCGGTCACCTCGGCCGATGTCGCGGACCATCTCGCGACGCTCGACTTCGAGGTCGACAAGCGCCAGATCCAGCTCGGCGAGCCGCTGAAGGAGCTCGGCGAGTTCCCCGTGACGGTGAAGCTGCACCGGGAGGTGAGCACCGAGGTCACCGTGAAGGTGGTCCAGGAGGATACCGGCGCCGAGTCGGCCGAGGCCGACGCCGAGACCGAGTCGGCCGAGGCCGGGGACGCAGCGACGTAGCCCGACAATCGTCGCCGAACGCGACCGTTGCGGTCGCGCTGCGGTCGGCGGGCGGCGTTCCGAGGCGGTTGGAGCGAGACATGGCGCAGCCGGCCGTCAGCGCGGGCGAGAAGGCGCTGCCCCACAACCTGGAGGCGGAGCGATCCATCCTCGGCGCCATTCTCATCCGCAACGATGCGTTCAACGTCGCGGCGGAGCTGATCGACGCCGACGACTTCTTCCGTGACGCCCACCGCCGCGTCTTCGACAAGATGGTCGACCTCAACGAGCGGGGTCAGGCCATCGATCTGGTCACGCTGCGCGACGAGCTGAGCCGGTCCGGCGATCTCGACCCGGTCGGCGGCCCCGCCTACATCTCGTCGCTCGCGGACGGGGTCCCGCGCTCGACCAACGTCGAGCACTACGCGCGGATAGTCAAGGAGCGCGCCACGCTCCGCAATCTGATCGCCGCCGCGAACCGCATCGAGGCCGAGGCCTACACGGCGCAGGACGAGGCTTCCGTCGTGCTCGACCGGGCCGAGCAGGAGATCTTCGCGATCGCGGAGGGCCGCATCCGCAGCGGCTTCGTGCCCCTGAGCGAGCTGGCCCAGGACAGCTTCGCCACGATCGAGCGGCTGCAGAACGTCCGGAACGCGGTCACCGGCGTGCCGACCGGTTTCGCCGACATCGACGACATGACGGCCGGCCTCCAGCCGGCGGATCTCGTCATCGTGGCCGCCCGCCCCTCGATGGGCAAGACGGCGTTCGCGCTGAACATCGGCGCCCACGTCGGGACCACCGGCGAGCGGACGGTCGGCGTCTTCAGCCTCGAGATGGCGAAGGAGCAGCTCTTCCTGCGGATGCTGACCAGCGCCGCGCAGGTCGACTCCCACCGCTTCCGCACCGGCCTGCTGACCGACGCCGACTACGCCAGCCTGTCGGAGGCGATGACCTCGCTGTCCGCCGCGCGCGTGTACATCGACGACACGCCGTCGCTCGGCGTGCTGGAGATGCGGGCGAAGTCGCGGCGGCTGCAGGCGGAGCACGGGCTCGACCTGATCATCATCGACTACCTGCAGTTGATGCAGGGGCGCGGCCGGTTCGAGAACCGTAACCAGGAGATCGCCTCGATCTCGCGTTCGCTCAAGGCGCTGGCGAAGGAGCTCGACGTGCCGGTGGTGGCGCTGTCGCAGCTCAGCCGCGCACCGGAGTCGCGCGGCGACAAGCGCCCGCAACTGTCCGACCTGCGGGAGTCCGGGGCGCTGGAGCAGGACGCCGACGTGGTCATGTTCATCTTCCGCGAGGACATGTACGACGAGACGCCGGAGAACGAGAACGTCGCGGAGATCATCATCGGCAAGCAGCGCAACGGACCGACGGGCACGGTCCGTCTGGCCTTCCTGAAGCAGCAGACCCGCTTCGAGAACCTGAGCGCCGACTACCAGTAGCCGGGCCCTGACGACCCGCCGTGGTACGCCCAACCCATGCCGTCGTCGACCTCGACGGTCTGATCGCCAACTTCCGGGCGATCCGCGGCCTGCTGGCCGGCGGCGCGGGCGGCCCGCCGCCGCGCATCGTCGCGGTCATCAAGGCCAACGCCTACGGCCACGGGGCGGCGCGCGTGGCGCTCGCGCTCGAGGGGGAGGCGCGGGGCCGGTCCGTTCCGCCGCCGATGCTCGCCTGCGCCGACATCGAGGAAGGCGTCGACCTGCGCGCCGCCGGGGTGCGGGCGCCGATCCTGGTGTTCGGCGCGCTGAGCGTCAGCGATCTCGACGGCGTGTTCGCGCACGGCCTGACGCCGACGGTCTCGTCGCCGGCGGCGGCGCGGGCGCTGGAGCAGGCGGCGGCCGCGCGCGGCGTGCGCCTGGGGGTGCACCTGAAGATCGACACGGGGATGAACCGGTTCGGGTTCCGCCACGACAATCTGCCGGCGACCCTGCCGGCCGTGCTGCAGGCGCCGCATCTGGCGGTGGAGGCCGTCTATACGCACTTCGCGACCGCGGAAGACCGCGAGCACCCGCTGTTCGAGCACCAGCGCGCGCGCTTCGAGGCGGTCCGCGCGGCGGCGCCCGCACTCGGCCTCGCCGGCGTCTGGTGGCACGCCGCCAACAGCGCCGCGCTGCTGCGGGACCGGCGGACCTGGTACGACGCGGTGCGGCCCGGCCTGCTGCTGTACGGCATCGCGCCGCCGCCGCTGGCGCCCGACCTGCGCCTGCGGCCGGTGATGTCGCTGCGGAGCCGCGTGGTGGCGGTCAAGGGCATGCGTCCGGGCGAGTCGGCCGGCTACGGCGCGCGCTTCGTCGCGGACCGGGCATTGCGGGTGGCGCTGATCCCGGCCGGCTACGCGGACGGTCTCGACCTGCGGCTCGCCGGGCGGGGCGCGCTGCTGGTCGGCGGCGTGCGGGCGCCGGTGGTGGCGGTCTCGATGGACTCGCTGGTCGTCGACGTCACGGCCGTAGAGGCGGCGCCGGGCGACGAGGTCGTCCTGCTCGGCGCACAGGGCGCGGACGCCATCGGCGCCCGGGAGGTGGCGGGCGCGATAGGCACGGTGCCGCACGAGATCCTGTGCCGCATCGGGGCGCGGATCGAGCGGACCTATAATCCCTGACTCATTCCCCGAACGATGCCCAGAGCGAAGGCGGAGGCGCGGACGGTGTTCGTCTGCCAGACGTGCGGCAGCCGGTCGCGGAAGTGGACCGGGCAATGCCCGGACTGCGGGGAATGGAACACCCTGGTCGAGGAGCCGGAGGCGGCAGCGCCGGCCGCCGGGGACGACGCCCGCTACGGCGGGCTCGCGGGGCCGGCCGAGGTGCGCCGCTACAGCGAGATCGACGTCGAGAACGCCGCGCGCGTGCCGAGCGGGTTCGGGGAGTTCGACCGCGTGCTCGGGGGCGGCATCGTGCCCGGCTCGATGGTGCTGGTGGGCGGCGAGCCGGGCATCGGGAAGTCGACGCTGCTGCTGCAGGTGGCGGCGCGGATCGCGGCCGCGGCCGGTCCCGTGCTGTACGCGTCGGGCGAGGAGTCCGAGCAGCAGGTGAAAGAGCGCGGGGAGCGCCTCGACGTCGGCGACGCCGATCTGTACCTGCTGGCCGAGACCTGCCTCGAGAGGCTGCTCGAAGCGGTCGACCGGGTGCGGCCGAGGCTGCTGGTGGTGGACTCCATCCAGACGATCTACTCGCTGAACCTGGCGTCGGCGCCGGGCAGCGTGGGGCAGGTGCGCGAGGCGGCGACGCACCTGCTGTTCGGCGCCAAGCGGCGCAACCTGCCGACGATTCTCGTCGGCCATGTCACCAAGGACGGGAGCCTGGCCGGGCCGAAGGTGCTGGAGCACGTGGTCGACACGGTGCTGTACTTCGAGGGCGAGCGGCATCATTCGCACCGCGTGGTGCGGGCGGTGAAGAACCGTTTCGGGGCGGTCAGCGAGCTGGGCGTGTTCGAGATGACCGGCGCGGGGCTGGTGGCGGTCTCGAATCCGTCGCGCCTGTTCCTCTCCGACCGCGCGGCCGGGGTGCCGGGGTCGGTGGTGCTGTGCTCGCTGGAGGGCACGCGGCCCATTCTGGTCGAGGTGCAGGCGCTGGTCAGCACCGGCGCGTACGGGACGGCGCGGCGGATGGCGAGCGGCATCGACCACAACCGCCTGTCGCTGCTCCTGGCGGTGCTCGAGAAGCGGGCGGGGCTGGGGCTGGCCGGCGAGGACGTGTTCGTCAACGTGGCGGGGGGGCTGGCGATAGACGAGCCGGCGGCCGATCTGGGAGTGGT
>VXME01000128.1 GCA_009861545.1 Acidobacteriota bacterium
GAAATCAGCGTTCACGTTCGCCGAGATCGGTGTTCAACTTCAGCGAAATACCCAGCGGTGGCCGAGGGTCGATTTCGGCCCGTTCATCGTCACGTGGCTGAATTCCTGGCCGGCAAGCATCTCGCAAGAGTCATCGACGGCCAGGAACAAGGGGGTGGACGAAGCCGACATGGCCGTCCGGCGCGACGCATTCTCGCCTTGATCACAGGTCACGAAGGCGCCGTGGTGACCGAGCTCAGGGGGCTGTCCGCCTGGATCGCGGCGCTCAGCCGATCCTCTCGCAACGAGTTCATCGAACGGGATCCGATCGGCGTCGGCTTGTACGGCGACATCGGAGAGTTCTCGCTCCGGGAGAAACGCGATCTCCTCGCCTCGCTGGAGCGGACGAAGTCGCGGCTCCACCTGAATCGGGTAACCGGAGCGACCGCCGCCTTCGCACCGCTGGCAACGAGTGCCATGCTGCCGGCGATCAGGCAGATCCTGCGAAGTACCAACAGGGAACCGGGACATCAGTCGTTCGTCGGATTCTTGCTGGACGTCCTACTCCAGGGTCCGATGCTTCCGGGACTGGCAGACGTTCTGCTCGCCATCGTCTCCGACGGCCAATGGCGGTCCGACGTCGATGCGCTCGCTCTTCGTGCCTTCCTGCACCACTGTCCGGACGGCGCCGAGAAGACGGCCAGACTGGAGACGCTGCTCGCGGACGTTCACGCCGGCGTCATTCCGGACCCCAAGGAAGAGCTCAGGGGGATTCTGCTGAGCAGCTTGTTTCCGCGAAACGTGCTTCCGTCCGAGGTGTGGCGCTACCTAGTCGCAACGGAAGATACCCAAAAGGTGATTGGCAGTTGCTGGGAGTTCTGGTTTCAGCGGATTCCCGACGAATCATCGGACGAGGAGGTGATCGGGCTTCTGGATGGCCTGCGGCAGTGCTTGTCCGACGTGAGATCCGCACTGGACCGCTGGTACGTGAGACAGACTCCGATGCGGCTGGTCGCTCGCGCCCTGGGCCTCAGCGGAGACGTGATCGATGTCGGGCGCCTGTACGACTGGCTGAGTGTGGGCGCAGTTGCGGTTCCCGACGGAAGGTGGGAGTACGAGCACCACGAGGCGGCTCGTGCGATACGTCTCTGGCTCGAGAGTCGGCCGGACGTTCAGAAAGCCGTGCTCATGGAAGGGCTGCGTCGTTGCCCCGCTTCCGTCGAGTCTTCGAGGCAGGCATTCGACGTGCGCAATTGTCTGTACGGTGCCTGCCGGCCGCCCGACTATGGACTGTGGTGCCTCGGGCAGGCTGTCGCCATCGCGGATGCAAGGCTACAGGTCGCAGAGTACTTGCTGTGTGAAGCGTTCAAGGCTCTCAAGGACGCCGACGGGAACGCGGGGCTCTCACTCGGCGTGGTGGCGGCACACGTCCGGCAAAACGAGAAACTGCGTCCCGTGTGGGACTTGATGTCCTCTCCGCCCGGCTGGTCGGAAGAGAGAGCGGAACGGAGAAGCTACGAGGAAGAGCAGCAACAACGGGAAGACGAGTGGCTGGATCAGGTTCGGTCGGAGGTGGTGGCGCTTGAGGAGAATCGGGCTGGGCCGGTGATGTTGTTTCAGATTGCGCGGGCGTACTTCGGCGATTTAGTGGGTTTCCATGCGGAAGGGGGACCGAAGGGGGTGGACAAGCTGCTGCGGGGTGATCCAGACCTCACCCGCGCGGCGCTTGCGGGATTGAAGGGCACGATTGACAGGCCTGACGTTCCGACGCTGGAAGAGATTCTCGATCTTCGCAAACGGAATCGATTCCACTACCTCACTTTGCCGTTCCTGGCGGGGTTGGCGGAACTCGACCGGACATCGTCGGAAGATGCTTCCGAGTGGAATCAAGCCCAGATTCGCAAGGCGCTTGTCTTCCACTTCTGTTACCCGAACACCGACTATTCTCCAAAGTGGTACGGACGACTTATCGAGAAGCGTCCCGAGCTCGTCGCGGACGTATTGGTCACGGTCGCGGCGTCCGGATTTCGCGATGATGGTTCGGATTCCGCGGTTTTCTGGAGTCTCGCGCACAATCGGGCGCATGCTCGGGTCGCGCGACTCGGCAGCCTCCGTCTTCTGGTCGCTTTTCCGACGCGCTGCACGGCGAAGCAACTCGGGTCCCTGGACAGATTGCTCTGGGCGGCGCTTCAGTACGCCGACCAGGAAGAACTTCTGGCTCTCGTCGATAGCAAGCTGCGCAGGCGGAGCATGAACGACGCACAACGCGTTCGCTGGTTGGCGTGCGCTGGGCTCGCGGCGCCGGAGAGGTTCGGTTCTCGATTGCGAGACTTCGTGGAGGGACGAGAGCGAAGGACCTGGCACCTGGTAGATTTCGCGTTCGCGGAGAATCTCACGCCTGCTTGGCGCCCCCTCCTGGCTACGCAGGGGCTGGAGCTCTTCATCGGCCTGTTGGCGCCGTTCTCCGATCCGGATAGGGATAGGGGGTCGCAGGACGGGATTACAACGCCTGCCATGTGGGCGTCCGAGCGCGTCTCGGCGATGATTGGCGAACTCGCCGCCCTGCCGGACAAGGATGCGACCCGAACGCTTGAAGAGCTGGCCTCGGAACCGAAGCTGTCCCGCTGGCGGCCAGCGCTCCTGCGCGCCAGGGACGACCAGCTTGTGGTTCTCCGGGACGCCGCCTACCGTTACCCCGACGTTGAGCAGATATGTCGGACAATCGATGACGGGCCGCCAGCGAATCCCGCCGACTTGGCCGCACTCGTCACGGACCGGCTCTACGAGCTCGGCCATCGGATTCGGAACGGCAACACCGACGACTGGCGCCAGTACTGGAACGAAGACCGGCGCGGCCGGCCGCGTGAACCGAAACACGAGGAGTCCTGCCGGGACGCGCTGCTGTCGGATCTGGGGCAGTCCCTTCCGGACGAGCTCGATGCCCAACCGGAAGGGCACTACGCCAACGACAAGCGGGCGGATATCCGTATCTCATGTCGGAACTTCCAGATTCCGGTCGAGATCAAGAAGAACTCGCATCCGAAGCTCTGGAGCGCAATGCGGGATCAGTTGATGGCGCAATACTCCCGCGACCCGGCAACGGACGGGTACGGGATCTACCTGGTTCTGTGGTTTGGCCAAGTCGACGGGCACCGCAATCCGCCTCCACCCTCCGGCGTCTATCCGGACAGTCCCGAGGCATTGAAGGCGCGCCTGGAAGAGGCACTGACGCCGGAAGAGGCGCGCAAGATCTCGGTCTGCGTGATCGACGTCAGCGCACCGTCTGCCAAGCCGCAATAGGCGAGCGTTGTCGCGTCCCGAACGCCTCCACGCAGCCGCGTAACCGGAGATCGAGGGTCTCGAACAGCGAGTCGCGTCGGCGCGCTCCGGTTACCCGTTCAGATCCACCACGCCGCGGCCCACCATCTTCCCCGCCAGAATCCGGTCGATGGCGTCCGACAGCGTATCGAGGGTGAGCGGCACGGCGAGCGCGTCGAGGCCGTCGAGCTTCCACGGCCCGGCAAGCTTGCTCCAGATCTCCGCCTTCTGCGGCAGCGGCAGCTCCACCGAGTCGATCCCGAGCAGGTTGACGTGGCGCAGAATGAACGGCAAGACGGTGGCGGGAATCTCCGGCGATGCCACCAGACCGCAAGCGGCAAGGCTGGCGCCGTAGCGCAACGACTTGATCGCATTGAACAGGATGGGACCGCCGACGGTGTCGACGGCGCCTCCCCAGCGCGGTCTCAGCAGCGGCCGGTCCGCGCCCTTCAGCGCGTCCTCGCGCGACAAGATCTCCCGCGCGCCAAGGCTCCGCAGAAAATCGTGGCTCGACGTCTTGCCGGTGACCGCGTGCACCTCGTAGCCGAGATGCGCGAGCAGCTTGACGGCGATCGAGCCGACGCCGCCGGTGGCGCCGGTGACGAGCACGGGGCCGCCGTCCGGGCGCATGCCCGACGCCTCGAGCTTGTGGACGCACAGCGCGGCGGTGAACCCGGCGGTGCCGAGGATCATGGCGGAGCGAGCGTCCAGTCCGTCGGGCAGCGGGATGGCCCAGCCGGCCGGAATGCGGATCTTCTGGCCGAATCCGCCCGGCGTGTTCATGCCGAGGTCGAAGCCGATGGCGACCACCGCGTCTCCCGGCGAGAAGTCGCTGGACACGGATTCGACCACCGTACCCGCCGCGTCGATGCCCGGCGTGTGCGGGAAGTGGCGGGTGACCCCCGGGTTCCCGGTCGCCGACAGCCCGTCCTTGTAATTGAGCGACGAGAACTCCACGTCGACCAGCAGCTCGCCGGCGGGCAGGTCGGCGACGTCGCGCTCGACGATGCTGCGGGGGAACTGCCGGTCTTCGGTCTTCTCGACCCGGAACGCACGGAACGACGTCATCTCTTCTCCTTTGCTGGGAGTTCCCGCATCGGGGCGTTGCCTGGCGCGCCCACACTACGGCCAGCCCGGTTCAAGACGCGGGCGCGACCGGCTGGCGCAGGATCGATCTTCCGGGTCATGGTGGTGGCCAGGGTCATGTGGGCGCGGATGGGTATTATCCGTCTCAGCCGCCCAGGACGTACCTGACCGTGAACTGCAGTGACCAGTAGCGCGCACCGGCGAATGTGTCGGTGTGCGTGAAATCGGGGTCGAGCCTGTGCGCCGCGTGCTGCTGGTACGTGCCCGTGTATTCGACATCCCCCAGCATCGAATACGTCAGCTTCACGCCGAGCGCGGTCCGATAGTTGAGGCCGAAGTCCACGCCGGCGTGCGCGTGCGCGGCCGGCACCGTGCCGGTGAAGTCGTCGTCGAGGCGCGCGTTGTAGGACGACAGGGGCGGATCGTAGGCAGCGTCGTTGCCGGACGTGTCGAAGTACTCGTCCGAGAAGCGGACGCCGCGGACGTCGACGAACGCCGGGCCAACGCCGGCGCCCACGTAGGGGGAGAACGCGGACGCCGCGTCCCGGAAGTGGTAGTACGCGGAAACCGCAAGGGTGCGGACCGTGACGTTGTCGATCGACGAGGTGGTGTCCGACGTGACGGTGCTGCCGCGCCGATCCTCGAGTGCTGTCCCGTCGAAGGTGGTGACGCTGCGAAACATCTGGTCGACGTCGTTCCTGCGCTGTCCGAACGACAGCTCGAGGCGTGCCCGCTCGAGAACGTATCCGACCGAGACATCGAACGTCGCGCCAGCAGCCGAGTCGAGGTCGTAGGCCCAGCGGTAGCCGGGGAATTCGGGCCGCGGGTTCTCGTCGAAGCAGGCATCCGTGGGATAGCAGAGCGGATCGCGGTTGAAGCCGGTCTGTTCGATCTCCGATGCCCGGTTGGTTCCGCCGCCGCCGCCGATGTACCAACCGGACCGCCGCTCGCCGGCCCCGTTCTGGGCAGCCGCATCCGTGACCGAGGAGAGCACCAGAATGCCGCAGGCGGCCGGTGCAATAAGCGATGCGAGACGCATGAGTTCCTCCGCGGGGCCACTTGAGGTTACTGAGAGAAGGCCCTTGTTGACAGAGTACGATGGGTTAGGAGCATGAGAAAAGTCGAGGTGACCATGAGCCCTACTTGTCGTCACAACCCGCGAATCGCCGGCCGTGCCCGGAAGGCTGTGCTGTGCGCCGCGCTGGCCCTGGCGGGCGGAGCAGCGGCGATGCCCGCCGCCGTGCAGCGCGTCGAGCTGACATGGAAGCTGGAGCCCGGAACCGAGCTCGTCTATCGCGAGTCGCAGCAATTCGAGACCGAGTTGCCACAAGGCATGGGAGCGTCGAGCGTGCGCTCGGAGAGCACGCAGCGCTGGAGCGTTCTGGGAGTCGACGGCGACGGCAACGCCACCGTCCGCTTGACCACCGAGCAGGCGCAGATGAACCTCGATCTGCCGATGGGAGCTACGAGTGTCGATTCGGCCGATCCGGGAGGCTCCGAGACACTTCCGGATGCGAATTACACGGTCGTTCTCGATCCGCGGGGAGTGGTGATCGAGATGTCCGGCCTCGAAGAGATGCGCGAGGCGTTGCGCGCCCAGGTGCGGGATGCGCCCAGCCTTGCGATGCTCGACGGCATGTTCAGCGACGAGGCGCTCCGCAGCCAGTGGGCGCAGGGATCCCTTGCACTGCCCACCGAGCCGGTCGTCGTCGGTTCGACGTGGGACAGCGCCTTCACATCGTCGATCCCCGGCTTCGGGTCGATGACGGTCGCTACCTCCTACCGCGTCGAGTCCATCGACGGAGATATCGTCGTCATCGGCAGCTCGGGGACGATGTCCCTGCCGGACGGTGCCGTCAGCTCGTTGCCCGTCCCGGTGCAGTTCGGCGACACGACGATAGTCGGGACCAGCCGTTTCGACGCGGGCAGGGGGTTGCTCCTGGGCACGGAGAGCACCATGCGTTTCGAAATGACCATGGCGATCGTCGGCCAGGAGATCGTCACCGAGACGCTCATGACGACGACCCTGGAACTCATCGAAGGAGGCGGCTAGGAGTCTGCACCGCGGAACGCAGCGAAGCGAAGTGCTGCGGCGCAGGGTCATGAGCGGCGGGATGGGCCGAAACGCAGAGCCGGCGAGGCGTTTCGGGGCGCTGGCGCTTGTCCCGGCCGGTCGACGTCGGGAATGGCCGGCATCCTGAAGCCGAACCAATCGCGAGTAAAATTGCGTTTGGTCGCACCATATGCAATCCTGGCATCGTATGGTTCTCCGCCGCTATTGGATCGAGACGATCGAGCGTCTGTGGCGCGAGAAGTCGGTGCTCTGGCTTTCGGGAGTCCGCCGGGTCGGCAAAACCTTCCTGTGCCGGTCGCTGCCCGAGGTCGAGTACTTCGATTGCGAGCTGCCGAGCACGCGCCGCACGTTGGAGGACCCGGAACGGTTTCTCCGGGACGTCGTCGGCCGGCGGATCGTGGTCGACGAGATCCAGCGCCTGCGCAACCCGTCGGAGTTGTTGAAGATCGCCGCGGACTACCATCCCGAGACTCGCGTCATCGCCACCGGGTCGTCATCCCTCGGCGCCTCGCGGAGGTTCCGCGACACGCTCACCGATCGGAAGCGCGATCTCCGGTTGACGCCGATGATCCCGCAGGACGAAGTGGAGTTCGGCGCCCGTGGCATCGATCACCGGTTCACGCACGGCGGTTTGCCCCCGTTCTTTCTCGCCGCGGAAAGACCTGAGCGGGGATTTCAGGAGTGGCTCGATTCCTACTGGGCCCGCGACATTCAGGAGCTGTTCCGCGTAGAGCGCCGCTGGTCGTTCCTGAGGTTCGTCGAGCTGGTGCTCGCACAGAGCGGCGGCGTCTTCGAGGCCGCACGGTTCGCGCGTCCGTGCGAGATCAGCCGGACCACCGTCGTCAACTACCTGCGGGTCCTGGAGGACACCTTCGTCGTACAGGTCGTCAGACCGTACAGCGCCCGCCGCGCTTCGGAGATCGTGGCCGCGCCCAAGGTCTATGGTTTCGATACCGGGTTCGTCTGTCTGTTCAAGGGTTGGAATCACCTGCGCGACGAGGACAGGGGCGTGTTGTGGGAGCACTACGTGCTCAACGAGTATCTGGCCCGCGCCCTGGACCAGCGTGTGCGGTACTGGCGGGACAAGCGGGGCCACGAGATCGACTTCGTCCTCGTTCGCGGGGACGGCGCGACGGTCGCGATCGAGTGCAAGTGGCGCGCGGCCGGCTTCGACCCGAAGAACCTGAAGGCATTCCGCTCGCGGTATCCCGGCGGCGACAACTTCGTGGTGACCGACGATACGGCGACCTCGTACGTCCGTGACTACAGCGGGGCAGCGGTCCGTTTCGTCAACCTGCCCGACCTGATCCGGCGCGTCGTGAGCGGATCGTAGCCCTCGCGTTGCGAAGTACGTCAAGATATACGTGAAGACACGAACAGTGCGTGTGCTCGCGAAGGATGGGACGTAGATGCGGAGAATTCGGAAGGTTGTCGAGCCACGATTCGGAGCGGGGCTGTTTCTCGCACTCGTATCTGCGGCGCCGGCAACGGCCCAGACGGTCGGCGAGATCGGCGGCGCGGTGACGGACATGCAGGGGCTCGCCGTACCGGGCGTGACGGTCACGCTGGAAGCAGAGGCGTTGATCGGGCCGCAGACGGCGGTGACCCTGGTCGACGGCTCGTACAGGTTTCGCGCGCTCGGACGCGGGTCGTACGACCTGACGTTCGAGATCCCCGGGTTCCGCACCCTCGTGCGCGAAGGCGTGATCGTCGAGGGCAGCCGCGCGGTGCGCATCGACGCGGCGCTGGAGCTGGCGACCGTGGCCGAGACGATCACGGTCTCCGGCGACGCGCCGGTGGTCGACCTGAAGACCACCGCGCTGGTAAACGACTTCGGCGTTGAGGAGCTGCAGGACGTGCCGTCCGCCACCGACGTCTGGGCGGTGCTCGGGCAGACGCCCGGGGTCCGGATGCGCGGCTTCGACGTCGGCGGCTCGCACAAGAGCCAGCAGACCGGCTACGAGAGCTTCGGCATCCGCGACCAGAACCGGGTGCTCGCCGACGGCGTCGACACGACGGAGGGCGAGGGGGGCACCGGCTTCTACTTCGACTACTACTCGATCGGTGAGTTCACGACGACGGCGGCCGGGGCCGACGTGCAGATGACCGCGCCCGGCTCGCTCGTCATGATGACGATGAAGAGCGGCGGCAACGATTGGAGCGGGATGCTCCACGGCGACTACGAGCACGAGAGCTTCGTCGGCGACAACATCGACGACGCGCTGGCGTCGCGCGGCTACACCGGCAACCCGAACCTGCTCTTCTTCGAGACACACGCCGACCTCGGCGGCCCGATAGCGCGCGACCGGGCCTGGTTCTACGGCTTCTACAACCACTTCCGCATCGACAAGGCGGTGTCCGGCGTGGACCGCGCCGTCGCCACCGACCTCGGCGACTTCGATCAGTTCGGGGGCAAGGTCACCGTGCAGGCCAGCCGGCGGGACCGCTTCATCGGCTACACGAACTGGGGCCTCAAGCAGAAGCCGAAGCGCGGGCTGTCGACCGACGTGGGGCCCGACTCCGTGCTGGCCCAGGACAGTTGGAGCTGGGCGCACAAGGCCGAGTGGCAGCGCGTCTGGAACGACCGCACCTTCACGGCGACGGCGCTCAAGCATTTCGGCTTCGGCTGGCCGATGGTGCCGCAGGTGGACCCGGTGCAGTTCCCGCCGCGGCTCGACACCGCGACCGGCCGCCTGAGCGGAGCGGGCTGGTTTCCGGGTGTCACCGGCTCGCCGCCGTTCACCTTCCGCCGCTGGAAGCCGCAGGTGACGGTGACTGCCAACCACTACACGCCGGCGTTCGGCGGCAGCCACGATCTGAAGGCGGGCTACGAGTTCCAGATCGACAGCAGCCGCTTCGGGTCGAACGCCAACTCGGGGCACGTCCGCTACCTGGACGACAGCGCCAACGCGCGTCCGTTCCACGTCGACCGCATCACGCTGTTCAGCATGCCGGCGGAAGGAGAGATCTCATCCGACGACCGGAACCGGCATCACGCGCTGTTCCTGCAGGACACGTGGCGACCGACCGACCGCCTGGCCCTGAACCTCGGCGTGCGGTACGAGCAGCAGCACACCTACTTCCTGGGGTCGACGGCGGCTCCCTACTTCGCCGAGATCTTCCCGTCGGGAGCCACCGCCGGCCGGACGAACGTGGTCTGGAACACGTGGGCGCCGCGCATCGGCGCGACGTTCGCCTTCGCGCCGCGGACGGTGCTCAAGGGGCACTACGGTCGCTACTACGTGAACCTGGCGGATGCGCACGCCGCCGCCAACCCCGGCGGCACCGCCTGGGTGCGCTACGACTTCCTCGATCCGAACGCCAACGGGATCTACGACGGTCCGGACGAGCTCGGGGCGGTCCTGGACCAGCAGGGGGCGGTCGGCGCGCTCTCGGCCGAGGGGACGCCGGTGGATCCCGATCTGGCGCCGGAGTACGTCGACGAGATGGGCGCGTCGTTCGAGCACGAGCTGGCCGCCGACACGTCCATCCGTGTCTCCTGGGTCCGCAAGGCGCTCAACGGCGACAGCGGTCTGTGGAACGTCGCGCAGCAGACGGCGCTGCTCGACGGGCGCGGCGTCTCCTGCGCGGAAGACCCGGACTGGGCCTGTCCGCTGAACGCGTTGACCGGCGCTCGGTTGCGGGTGCAGCGCGTGCCGGACGACGTGGCGGGCATGGTGGACACCCGGATCGCCGCCTTTCCCGGCATGGGGGCCGACTACGACACCTTCCAGCTCGCGGTGAACCGGCGTTTCTCGAGCGGCTACCTGTTGCAGGCGAGCGTCGACTACCAGTGGCGCGACGAGTTCCGCGCGGCCGCCGGCGAGTCGCGCAGCCCGCTCTTCGCCGACCCGCTGGTGGTCGGCGCGGGCGGGCACGGCCGCATCTGGCAGAACCACGGCCTCGACGTCGACTTCCGGCAGCGGACCACCAACTGGGGCGGCCGGTTGCTGGCGCGGGCGCCGCTGCCGTACGGCGTCGGGTTCTCCGCCAACGTCCGGTATCAGAGCGGCTGGCCCTACGCGTTCATCCAGCGGGTGGACATCCCGGGCGTCGGCACCAACCAGCCGATCTTTCTGACCGATCTGTCCGCCAACCGGTCGGAGAACGTGACGCTGGTGGATCTGCGCTTGGAAAAAGTGCTCGACGTCGGATCCGGCGGTCGGCTCACGCTGATGGCCGACGTCTACAACGCGCTCAATTCCAACGCCGTGACCAACTTCTCGCTGCGCACCGGTGACGACGAGCGGGTCATCGCGGCCCTCGACCCGATCGCGCTGAAGCTGGGGGCCAGGTTCCAGTTCTGAGCTCGCCAGGAGGTTCCCGGACCACCGTCACCGCTCCCGGCCGAGCGCCGCGCGGGCGCACAGCCCGCCCGCGAGCAACCCGAACAGGTGCGCTTCCCAGGAGACATGGTCGCCGCGCGGGAGGACGCCGGCGATCATCCCGCCGTAGACGACGACCACGACGATCGCGACGGCTATCGATTGCAGGCTCCGTTCGTAGTACCCGCGGGCGACCAGCAACCCGAAGTAGCCGAAGATGAGACCGCTGGCGCCGATGTGCGCCGCGTGCCTGCCGAACACCCACAGCCCGAGGCCGCCGAGCAGGACGATGGCCGGCGTCACCGCGAGGTAGTAGGCGACCCCGCGGGCAACCACCATACCGCCCAGGATCAACAGCGGAACGGTGTTCGCGAGCAGGTGGGCGAACGAGCCGTGCACCAGGGGTGCGCTGAGAATGCCGGGCAGCCCCTCGATGCGGCGCGGCACGAGCGCCAGGGCGTAGATGAGCCGCTCGTCCACGAACAGGCCGTACAGGGACACCGCCCAGACGAGGGTCAGGGACCCGAGCAGGATGGCGGCGCGGGACTTCCAGGAGATCAGGTCGATCATGGATCGCGGTTCCTCTATCGATCATGCTCGAAACCGGGGCGTCCTCCAAGTGGTCCGGACAAGCAGGGTTGCCACGCGGGCGCGTTGCGGCTCTCGGCGCTGCGCGGGGTTCCGCCACGGACTGCCGGGCGAGGTTCACGGGGAGAGATGTTGCCTCCAGAGCACCGGGCATCGCGCGTCGCGAATTCACATAAATTAGCTGCAGGTAATTTTTATTCAAATGTAATTGAATAAAGTGTCGCGTCTTGCCACAATGAGATGTGGCTCGCCGAGGACGGCTGCCGACCTCGTGTCCGAGTTGCAGCGGTGACCTGCGGGTAGCGCGGCTCGTGTGTCCGGAGTGCGAGACGGCGGTGCAGGGCGACTACCTGTTGCCTGCGCTGTCGCGGCTCGGCAGCGAGGATCAGCAGTTCGCGCTCGCTTTCATCCTGCGCAGCGGCAGCCTGAAGGAGATGGCAAGACTGTACGGCGTGTCGTATCCGACCGTCCGCAACCGGTTGGATGACCTGATCGCGCGCCTGAGCGCGATCATCGAATCGCAGGAGGCGGAGGCGGCGGCAGAAGACGCCGCCGGAGTTGACGCTGATGGCGGAGGCGGATGAGGAGACACCGATGCCACCGGTGACAGCCCCGACGCCGCAAGCGAAGACACCGAGGCCGCAGGAGGGAAGACGCCGATGCCGCAGGAAACGACCCATGGCGCCGTGGTTCCGCGAGAGATGACCGTCGTCCGATGGCTGTTCAATCCGTTCGTCCGGATCGGCGGGGAGCAGGCGTTGGCGATTGGACTGATCGTGATCGTCGCCAGCGGACTGGCCGCGGCCGCCGCCGGCGTTCACTTCGACGGACTGATCGACTTCCACCCGGGCTACCGCGTGTCGTTCTGGGTGCCGATCGTCGAAGGCCTCTTGAACTGGTCCGTGATTGCGGTGCTTCTGGTGCTGGTTTCGTTCCTTGTCGCGCCGCGAACGGTGCGCGTCGTCGACATCGCCGGCACGCAGGCTCTGGCACGATTCCCGCTGCTTCTCGGTGCACTGGCCTGCGTACCGGGGCCGGTTCGCGAGGCCAACGAAGAGCTGGTCGCCGCCGCGGTCGACGGTCGGATGGTCACGCCACCGGCTGCGAACCTCGTCGCGGGACTGTTTGCAAGCATCTGTGCGATCTGGATGGTCTGGCTCATGTGGAAGGCGTTCTCGGTCTCCTGCAACCAGCGCGGAGGCCGAGCCGTGGCGATCTTCGTGGCGGCCGTCATCGCCGGCGAGGTAGCGACGAAGATCCTGCTGGGCCGGCTGCTCGGGGGCTTAGCGGCCGCGGGTGTACCCGGGGGAAGCTGACGTTCGGCGCGGCGTGGTTAGACCGAGGAGGGCGTCGAATGTTCGTAAACGGACAAGGCGAGCCGGACGGGCCATGGCGGATTTCCCACAGGACGATCATGTGGGCGATCACGTTCAGCGTCTTTCTGCCGCTCTTGTTCGTGGTCGGCATCCTCGTAGTCCGTGGCACTCGCCCGATCGAGGTGCGAGTAACCGATCGTCACCTGGAGGTCACCGGGGAGTACGGGGTCACTCTCTCAATGGATGCGATCGTCGAGGCTGCGCTCGAGCCGACGATGCCGCGCCAGCGCCGTCGGTTGACCGGCTATCGGCTCGGCGAGCTGCGAAACGGCCGTTACCGGGTCGAGGCACTCGGCGAGGGCATGTTCTATACGAGGACGAACAGCCCGCCGCACCTCCTGGTGCGAACGCCGGAGACGTTCGTGGTCATCAACTTTCGCGACGCCGAACGCACGCGCGCGCTTCATGCGGAGTTGATGGCAGCCCTGCAGGAGCGCGACCAGCGCTCGCGGTAGTTCTTGGCTTGAATCGATCTCGCAGGGGAAAACACCTGATGGCGCAAGAGACGACGAATGGCGACCGGGCTCGACCGCGGCCGTTTCCGTGGAGCGCACTGCCGGTAGTCGTGCTCGCCGTGCTGGCCGCCGCAGTCGCCGGGTGCGGTGACGACGGCAGCAGCCCGACCGCGCCGACTCCCACCGTCCCGCCGGTTGTCGACACGCAATCGGACGAGGACGCGGCGCGGCAGTCGGTCGACGCATGGCTGTTGCTGCTCGACGCCGGAGACTACTCGGAGGCGTACGACGCGACCGGGACCATATTCCGGGAGGAGGTGACGCCCGAAGAGTTTCGGACCGCCATGGAAGAGCGGCAGGCCATCCTGGGCGCTGTCGAGTCCCGTACGCTGAGCAGCACGCAACGCCTGTCGATTGTGCCCGACGCGCCGCCCGGCGACTACTTCATATTCGAGATCGACGGCGTCTACGAGTTGCGGCCGAACGCGCGCGAACGGGTCACGGCGGTATCGGAATCCGACGGGTGGCCGGTCGTCGGCATCTACCTCATTCGCTGACTGCTTGTTCCCGCGTCCAGTGGCAAAGACCTGAATCGCACGAACCGGAGGCGGGACAGTTGCTCTCGTCGAGGTGGCACACCGGTGAATCCAACGACGTTCGGCGCTCCGTGGGGACGGTCGCTCCTGATCGGGTCGAGCGCTCAGGCGGTCTTTCTGCTCGCAGTCGGCGCTGCCCCCGTGTTCTTCGCCGCACTCGATCCGGAGCCCGGACCCCGGAAGTGGCTGGTTGCGTGTCTTGGATTCGCAATCCCGTTGGTGATTCTCGTCGTGGCGGCACGGTATGCCGTGCGCGGTTATACCGTGACCGATGATTCCATCCGGGTCCATCGCCTCGGCTGGTCGTCTTCGCTTCCGCTCGACCAACTCGAGTCCGCCACCGTCTCGCCCTACGCGATGCGGCGGTCCCGTGGCGAGCTCGCGAACGGCGGGTTGTTCTCGTACACGGGAGGATTCCACAACGCGGAGCTCGGATCGTACCGTGCGTTCGTCACCGACCACGCGCGCACCGTCGTGCTGCGATTTCCGGATCGGGCGGATCGGGATCGGGTGATAGTGATGTCGCCCGACGATCCGGATGCCTTCGTGGCGCTGCTGGCCGCCGAGCCGCCGCGGGATTGACGTCGCCCTGGACACCCCCGTCGGGCGTATCGAGTTCATGGGCAAGACGGTCGGCGACACGCTGGTGTTCGAAGACGGCGATGCCGAGCCCCTGCTCGGAGTGACGGCGCTCGAATCCGGCGGCTTCGAGGTCGACCCGCGCACGCAGCAATTGAAGAGATTGCCGGCCGTTCTCCTGAAGGGGCTGACAAAGGACGTTGACAGCGCATGATCGCCCCGCCAGAATGGGCGATTATGAAATTCGCGCGGGTTCTGGCGACCGTCCTGGTCGCGCTGGCGGCGGCAAGCCCTGCCGCGGCCCAGACGGCGACTTCCGCTTCGGTAACGGCTGAGGAGTCGAACGCGCCGGTGGAAACGCACCAGGCGTTGCTCGACCGCTACTGCGTCACCTGCCACAACGACCGGATGGCTGAGCGGGGCACCATCCCCTTCGCCTTCGATGGGCTCGACCTGGCCGACGCCGGCGCCGGCGCGGAGGTCTGGGAGAAGGTCGTCCGCAAGCTGCGGCTCGGGATGATGCCGCCGACGGGACGCCCGCGCCCCGACCGGGCGGCGCACGATGGCTTCGTGACGTGGCTGGAGACCGAGCTCGACCGGGTGGCGGCGGCCGAGCCGTATCCGGGCCGTCCCGCGGTGCGGCGGATGACGTCTGCGGAGTACGTCAACGCCGTCCGGAGCCTGATCGATCTCGACATCGACGAGAGCTGGCTGCTGTTTCCGGCCGACGACGTCGACCAGCAAGGCTTCGACACCAACAGCGAGGTCCTGTCGGTTTCTCCCGCGCTGTTCGAGCGCTACCTGGCCGCGGCAAACCGGGTGAGCCGCCTCGCGGTCGGCGATCCGACGATCGGGCCGGGTTACGTGGCCGCCACCTACAGCACGCCGCGGCTGCAGTACCAGGACGACCGTGCCAGCGAGGAACTGCCGTTCGGCTCGCGCGGCGGGATGGCCATCCACCACTACTTTCCGCTGGACGGCGACTACGAGATCCGTATCCGGCTGCGCCGGATGATCTACGACTACATCGTCGGGATGGGGCGGTCCCACACCATCGAGGTGCGCCTGGACGGCGCGCTCGTGGGCAGCTTCACGGTCGGGGACGCCGACCAGTACGGCTACCCGTCGGCCTACAGCTTCTTCGGTACCATCCGGGGTGACCCCGCCTGGGAGGAGTACGTCTCCAACGAGGCCGACGCCAACCTGGTCCTCCGCTTTCCGGCGCCGGCCGGCCCGCGCGTGGTCGGCGTCTCGTTCGTCGACGCCCGCACCGAGCCGACCGGCGTGCTGGAACGCCGCCTGTCCGGATTCTCCCTCAGCGGGCTCGGCTTCTACCACGGCAACGCGGCGATCGAACGGGTGGAGATCGCAGGTCCGCACGACGCCACCGGACCGGGAGACACGCCCAGCCGGCGGAAGCTGTTCACCTGCCGACCCGCGACCGAGGCCGAGGCGGAAGCGGAACAGTGCGCTCGGGAGATCCTGGGGACGCTGGCGCGCCGCGCCTACCGCCGGCCGGTGACCGGCGCCGACGTCGACACGCTGATGCGCTTCTACGATGCCGGTCATAGGGAGCGCGGCTTCGAGGGCGGCATCCAGAAGGCCCTCGAACGGCTGCTCGTGGCGCCGGAGTTCCTGTTCCGGGTCGAGCGCGACCCGGTCGACATTTCCGCCGGCGCCGCCTATCGCCTCACGGACCTGGAACTCGCGTCGCGGCTCTCGTTCTTCCTCTGGAGCGGGATTCCCGACGACGAGTTGCTGCGGGTGGCCGAGGAGGGCCGGCTTGCCGAGCCGGACGTGCTGGAGCAGCAGGTGCGGCGGATGCTGGCCGATCCGCGGGCCTCCGCCCTGGTCGAGAACTTCGCGAGCCAGTGGCTGCAGCTCCGCCGCATCCGGGGGGTGGCCCCGGACGCCGACATTTTCTTCGACTTCGACGAGAACCTGCGGGCGGACATGGAGCGCGAGACGACGCTGTTCCTGGAGAGCCAGCTCCGCGCGGACCGCGGCCTGCTGGAGCTGCTGACCGCCGACTACACGTTCGCCAACGAGCGGCTCGCCCGCCACTACGGTATCCCGGGCGTCTACGGCGAGCGTTTCCGGCGGGTGCGCGTCGATGCGGGGCAGCGCGGCGGGCTGCTCGGCCACGCCAGCCTGCTGACGCTGACCGCCTATCCCAACCGGACCTCGCCGGTGCTGCGTGGCAAGTGGGTGCTCGACAACGTGCTCGGCATGCCGCCGCCGGAGCCGCCGGCCGACGTGCCCGCGCTGGAGGAGAACCACGGCGGACGCAAGGTGCTGTCGATGCGCGATCTGATGGAGCAGCACCGCGCCAATCCCGCCTGCGCGTCCTGCCACCGCGTGATGGACCCACCGGGCTTCGTGATGGAGAACTACGACGCCATCGGGCGCTGGCGCGACACTGACGAGGCGGGGGCGCCGGTCGACACGGCGGGCGCGCTGGCCGACGGCACCGAGGTCGAGACCCCCGCGGCGTTCCGCGAGGCGCTCCTGGCCTACGACGTCAGCATCGTGCGGACCGTCACCGAGAAGCTGCTCGGCTACGCCGTCGGGCGCACGATGGAGCACTACGATCAACCGGTGATTCGACGGATCGTTTCCGAGGCCGAGGCGGACGACTACAGTTGGTCGTCCATCGTGCTCGGCGTCGTCAAGAGCATGCCGTTCCAGATGAGGAGTGCGGAATCATGATGATCACGAAGAAGGCGATTTCCCGCCGGACGATGCTTCGCGGAGTCGGCGCGGCGGTCGCCCTGCCGTTGCTGGACGGCATGGTGCCGGCGCTCAGCGCGCTGCGCAAGACGGCGGCGAAGCCGGCGGTCCGCTTCGGTTCGGTCTACGTGCCGAACGGCATGGTCATGCAGAGCTTTACGCCGGCGACCACCGGCGCCGGGTTCGAGATGACGCCCATCCTGCAGCCGCTCGCGCCGTACCGCGACCGCCTGCTCGTGCTCTCCGGGCTCGCCAGCACGCCGCCGCCGGGGATTTCCGGGGGAAGCCACTCGCGCGCCGCCACGAAGTTCCTGACGGCGGAGCATCCGGGCGCCTGGATTCCGGACGCCATCTCGATGGACCAGATCGCGGCGCAGGAGCTGCGCAAGCACACCCCGCTGGCATCGCTGGAGCTCGGCCTCGAAGGCGCCAACTTCGCCGGCTCGTGCGACAGCGGCGGCTTCAGTTGCGCCTTCTCCTACACCATCTCCTGGGCCAGCGGGTCGACGCCGCTGCCGATGGAGCACAATCCGCGCGCGGTCTTCGAGCGGCTGTTCGGCGACAACGACAGCACGGACCCGGCCGCTCGGCGTGCCCGCCGGGAGGCGCAGCGGAGCATTCTCGACTCGGTCAGCGAGGACGTGGCGCGGCTGCAGCACGAGCTCGGCGCCGGCGACCGGGTCAAGGTGGGGGCCTACCTCGACGCCGTGCGCGACGTCGAGCGGCGCATCGAGATCGCCGAGGCGCAGGGCGACCAGGAGGTGCCGCTGCTGGAGCGGCCGCGCGGCGTTCCCGCCACCCTGGCCGAGCACGCGGGGCTGATGTACGACCTGCAACTCCTGGCATGGCAGATGGACCGCACCCGCGTCTGCACCTTCATGGCCGGACACGAGCTGAGCGGCCGGACCTACCGCGAGATCGGCGTGCCCGACGCGCACCACCCGCTCTCGCACCACCGCAACGTGCCGGAGGCGCTGGCGAAGCTGACGAAGATCAACACGTACCACACGACGCTCTTCTCGTCGTTCCTCGAGAAGCTGGCCGCCACGCCGGACGGCGACGGGTCGCTGCTGGACCACGCCATGATCATGTATGGCGCGGGCATGAGCGACAGCAACCGGCACGCGTACTACGACCTGCCGATCCTGTTGGCCGGCGGCGGCGCGGGCCAGCTCAAGGGCGGCCGGCACCTCGTCTACCCGTCGCGGACGCCGCTGGCGAACCTGCACGTCTCCCTGCTCGACAAGCTGGGCGTGGACATCGACCGCATCGGCGACAGCACAGGGGCGCTGCCGCGGCTGGCCGGGCAAGTGGGGCCGGCAGACCGACTGACCGGGGTGTAGCCGGCGTCGAGAATCGAAGCGGCGTTGAGGAGAGTCCCTGGAGATGCGCCGGTGAAGGCCATAACGGTCAAGCAGCCGTTTGCTGCTCTGATCGCGGCCGGCGCAAAGCGGACGGAGAACCGCGAGTTTCGCCCGCTGTCGGTCCTCACGACCCGCGGCAAGCGGCTCGCCATTCACGCGGGAAAATACAAGCCGACCGTCGCGGATATCGAGGAGGCGCGGCGACTCGCGCGCGAGGATTCCGACATTTCCTTGAAGCACGCCAAGCGAGTGCTCGGCGAGGACCGCGAGTCGTGGGCCTACCAACGTGTCGTCGCCGTCGTCACAGTGGGCGAGCCGAGACCTGACGGGAACGGAGGGTGGCGGTGGCCTCTCAGCGACGTTCGTGCCGCAACGTCAGCCGAAGTACGTGGTCAGCAGAGATTGTTCGATATTCCGACTCGCCAGATACGCTACGTGTCTTGACGAGGGCGGTGGAAAGGTGAGCGGGACGCGATGAGCATCCGGTCACGTGGCTTGAGCCGATGGGACCTCGCGGGCATGCTGGCTGCGGTCGCTTTTCTCGCGTTCGGCGCGGTCGATGCGGTTGCGCAAGCTGCGGATCTGCGTCTCATCGAAGCGGTCCGGTTGCAGGACAGCGAGGCCGTCGGACGCCTGCTGCATGCGTCGGCCGACGTGAACGCGCCACAAGCCGACGGCGCGACGGCGCTGCACTGGGCGGTGTATCTCGACGAACTGGATACGGCGCGCTTGCTGGTGGACGCGGGTGCAGACGCGGGGGCCGCGAACACGCACGGCGTCGTACCGCTGTCACTCGCCTGCAGCAACGCCAACGCGGCGATGGTGGATCTCCTGCTCGCGGCGGGCGCGGACCCGAGAGCGGCCGTCGGCACCGGTGAGACCGTGCTGATGAGCTGCGCCCGCACCGGGAACGCTGAGGCTGTGGCCGCGTTGCTCGCCCACGGTGCGGACGTGAACGCCGCCGAGTCCGAGGAGGATCAGACGGCGCTGATGTGGGCCGTCGCCCAACGGCATCCGGGGGTCGTGCAGGTGCTGCTCGACAACGGCGCCGACGTGCACAGGCGGTCCCGCGTCCGGCGGTTCGTCATCAGCCGGCGGCTCCAGTCGAATCTGCGCTACGGCGAGCTCGGCCGGCGCTACGGCACCGACGCCGAGGAGACCGACCTCGGCGGCTACACGGCGCTGCTCTTCGCGGCGCGGCAGGGAGCGGTCGACTCCGCGCGCCTGCTGCTGGCGGCCGGATCCAGCATCCACGACACCGCGCCGGACGGGCGAAGCGCGTTGCTCGTCGCCGCGCACAGCGGGCACCGCAAGCTGGTCGAGTTCCTGCTGGCGGAGGGAGCCAACCCCAACGCGTCGGCGGCCGGCTACACCGCGCTTCACGCCGCGGTGCTGCAGGACGACCTCGGCATGCTCGAGGCCTTACTCGCGGCCGGCGCCCGCCCGGACGCGCAGGTCACGGAGGCCACACGCGTCACGCGCAACGGTCAGGTACTGATGATCGGCGAACACCTGCTCGGCGCGACGCCGTTCGCGCTGGCCGCCAAGTTCGCCGAGGCGGACATGATGCGCGAGTTGCTCACCGCGGGCGCCGACGGCGTGCTGCCGCTGCGGAACGGCTGGACGCCGCTGATGCTGGCGTCGGGCGCGAGCTGGCGCTACGGCGTCTGGGACCGTCGCGAGCGGACGCTTCACCGGGACTTCGCCTTCCAGGCGGAGCATGCTGACGAAGAGGGCACGCTCGACGCGGTGCGGGTGGCCCTCGCCGCCGGCGGCGACGTCAACGCGGTCGACGAGACCGGCAGCACCGCGCTGCACTACGTCGCCGACAAGGGGTTCCCTCGTGTCGTCGAGCTGCTCGTCGAGCACGGAGCCGGGCTGAACGTGGCGAACTACCGCGGCCAGACACCGCTGGCGGTCGTCATGCGAGGGCGCGGCAACATCGAGGCCGCCCCGGCGACCGAGGCGCTGCTGCGCGCGCTGGGCGCTGAGGACACTCCCGCGCGGTAACTTTCTGGCCGGGACTTCGGCTAGCGCTAGCCGGAATCCTCGTCGCGACGCGGCAGGTACGGTCCCCATGCGGACCTGTCCTGATCGAGTTCCAGAATGACGGTGTCCCCGCCGGTCCGCATCGCGGACTCCGTTTCGTCCCGGATTCTCGCCGGGTCGATCCCCGCGCCGCTGAGCAGCGCGTTGATCCCGTCCTGCTCGAACCATCTCCCAACTGACGAGTCGCCACCGGATCTCGTTTCCCGCCAGTGCATTGACGGCTATCATGAGCGCCCGCGGTGCTCTCTTTCCTGCTACTGCGAAGTCGTAAAGGTCGCGGGCCGGCGGGTTCAACGAGCGGTTGGCGAACTTGCCGGTCAGGATCTGACTCGATGTTAGCGTCGTGGCCTCCCTGCCGTCGGCGCGCGCACCGCGCGGACCCCACCCCCGGTGCGGAGAGGGCGACACCAAAAAGATCATCAAAGAGCCGAAGAGCAAAAGG
>VXME01000129.1 GCA_009861545.1 Acidobacteriota bacterium
GGCTCGCGCCTACAATTGTCGCATCTGTTTTCTGCGGCGCAGACTCCTAGCCCGCGACGTTATCTCCCGGGGGCCGTGAGCCGGGGCCCACAACCCCGCGCTCACGGCCCGGGCACTGGTGCCGCGCGCACTCTCAGGATGGGATAGACCGAACCTGCCTCGATCCACTCGTCCAGGAAGTTCCAGTTCACGATCCCGTCGTCCGAGCGAGGCTCGAGCAGCGCGAACGCCAGGCGCCCGAGCCGCGGTGCGACCGTCACCACCAGCGTGCCCGCGGGGACGGTGCGCTCCACCGCCTCCCAGGCGCCGGCCACCGTGCGCTGGTAGTGCCCCTCGAAAGCCCCCTCGGCAAGCGACGTACCGCTGATGACGAACTGCTCGGCATCGACGGTCACGGCGGCTTCCAGCGGTTCGGCGCCGACGCCGTGGGCCGCCAGCAGGTCGACGACCGGCGTCAGGTCGGCCGGCACGTAGTAGGACGCCGGCGCGACCTCCAGACCGTCCCCGACCGGCTCGAACGCGACGTACTCGTCCATCAACGTCGGCTCGAAGACATCGAGCCGGCGCCGCATCGGCTCACCCGTTTCGGGATGCGGGACCTCCTCCGTCCGCCCCAGCAGGATCTCCACCGGCTCCGGTGATCGCCGCGGAACGGCCCGCACGGCCAGCGAACGGCCGGCAACCGGCGTGCCGTCGGCCTCCGCGGTCAGTGCGGCGATGCGGGCCGCGTGCTCGTGCGCGAACGCGAGCGACTCCTCCACGAAGCGGAGCGTCGCGGCCACGCGTTCCTCGAACGGCGCGTAGGCGTAGGCCTCGCTGATGAGCGCGATCCGGTTGCGCAGGCCGACGTAGTTGTTGTTGAACCGCGGGCGGTGGTCGAACGTGCGCCAGCTCGGCTCGGCGCCCGCCGCGCGCGGCACGTTCCCGTAGTGGTAGAACTCCCACCCGTCGCTCGCCCTGACGGCATCGCTCACGGCGGGCAGCCACTCGTCGCGCAGCAGCGTGTCGATGGCAGGGTGGGTGTTCGGATGCAGCGGCGGCGCGTAGGTCAGGTGATACGCATGCTGCGTGCCGTTGGTCGTGTGCAGGTCGATGACCACGTGCGGGTCGTAGTCGGCATACGCGCCGACCAGCGCCCGCGCCTCCGGCGATTCCAGCTTCATGTGGTCGCGGTTCAGGTCGAGGTCCTGCGCATTGCGCCGCGTGCCCATGCCGCCCACCGGACCGAGCTGGTACGGCCGGTTGTTCAGCGCCACCCGCTCGTTGCCGTCGGCGTTGTAGATGGGAGCAATAAGCAGGATCAGCGACGACTGCCACTCCTCGTGGCGGCCGTTGACGAGAGCCCGCAGCAGCATCAGCAGCGCTTCCTTGCCGCACACCTCGCCGCCGTGGATGTTTGCCTGCAGCCATACGCGGATCCGGCCGGGGGCGATGACCGACGCTGAACGCGCATCCGGGACATCCCCTACAACGACGAGCGGGAGCGACCGACCCTCCACCGTCATCCCGAAGCTGGTCGCGTGAACGCGGTCTGACAGCGCGGCGGCGCTCTCGACGAGTTGCACGACCTCGTCATACCCGGTCGTCTCCCGGTAGCCGGTCCGCTCCGCCCGTGTCAGCAGAGCCGACCCGGCATCGCCCGGCTGCGCCGGCGCACCTTGCGGCACCGTCAGCGCCAGCAGAGCGGCGGCGGCCAGACCGTAGGGCGAAGCACTCAGGGGGCGATGCATGTGCGATAGTAACCGTGAGCAGGTCATATGAAGACGATTTCCGTGCGGGAACTGCAGAAGAGCGTCAAGCAAGTCGTGGACTCGGCCCAGACGGACCGCGTGGTCGTCACACGTCGCGGTGAACCGGCCGCCGTGGTGTTCGGAGTCGAAGGCAAAGACTGGGAAACCGTGGTTCTGGAGACCAGCCCTGCCCTTTGGGATCTCATCGAGGCACGCCGCCGCGAGCCGACGATCTCTTCAGACGAGCTGGAGCGCAGATTCAAGTAGCCGGCTGAGTGCTGGTAGACCCCGCGGGCATCACCGGCCGAACCACATTTGGCGTCGACCGCGAGCCGCACGATCTGTATGCTGGCCATACACGAAACCAGTTGTTCAGGGGAGGTTGGTATGCGCGCGACATCCCGAATCGGTTTACTGGGAGTGACGCTCCTGGCGGTCATCATGTTCGGTCTGACTGGCGCGAGCCCGCAGGCGGCGGGCAACGATATCGCCGGCGTCGTGCGGAGCGCCGGCGGCGGCGAGGCGGGCGTGTGGGTCATCGCGGAAACCGACGACATGGAGACCACGTTCCGCAAGATCGTCGTCACCGGCGACGACGGGCGCTTCCTGGTCCCGGATCTGCCGGACGCCGACTACGAGGTGTGGGTGCGCGGCTACGGCCTGGTGGACTCCGAGAAGCACCCGGCGCGCCCCGGCGAAGAGCTGACCTTGCCCGTAACGGCGGCGGCCACCGCGCAGGAAGCGGCGCGCATCTACCCGGCCAACTACTGGTACTCGCTGCTGGAGGTGCCGGCCGAGAGCGAGTTCCCGGGCACCGGGGCCGACGGCAACGGCATCAGCGAGCGGATGCGGCACCAGGCCGAGTGGGTCGATCGGCTGAAGGACGGCTGCCAGCTCTGCCACCAGATGGGCAACATGGCGACCCGCGAGATGCCGATGCTGGACCTCGACGACTTCGACTCCACGCTGGACGCGTGGGAGCACCGCGTGCAGGTCGGCCGGAGCGGGCCCAGCATGAGCAGCGGGCTGAACCGCATGGGGCGCGAGCGCGCCCTCGGCCTGTTCGCCGACTGGACCGACCGCATCGCGGCCGGCGAGGTGCCGCCGGCGCCGCCGCGCCCGCAGGGGCAGGAGCGCAACCTCGTCCTGACGATGTGGGGCTGGGGCGACACGATGGCGATGGTGCACGACGAGATCGCCACCGACAAGCGCAACCCGCACCTGTATCCGGACGGCCCGGTGTACGGCGTCGGCGGGGCCGGGCTGACGATCACCGATCCGGTGACCCACCGCTCGGTGCGGATGGACATGACGACGCGCGATCCGATGCCCGAGCGCGGCGATTCGTACTCCGGCACGACCGCGTTGATCCCGTCGCCGTACTGGGGCACCGAGCGCCCGACCACCCGGGGCTACAGCGCTCACAACCCGATGATGGACGCCAAGGGGCGCCTCTGGATCACGCAGTTGATTCGTGCCCCGGAGAACCCCGACTGGTGCCAGGACGGCTCGGACCATCCGTCGGCGAAGAACTTCCCGATCTCGCGCAGCCAGCGGCAGCTCTCGTACTACGACACCGACAGCGGCGAGTTCGTCCACATCGACACCTGCTACATGACCCACCACCTGCAGTTCGCCGAGGACGAGAACGACACGCTCTGGCTGAGCGGATCGACGGACGTCGTCGGCTGGCTGAACACGAAGCTGTACGACGAGACCGGCGACGAGCAGGCGGCGCAGGGCTGGTGCCCCACCATCGTCGACACGAACGGGGACGGCGTCATCGGCGAGTACACCGAGCCGGGCGAGCCGCAGGAAGCCGGCAAGGACATGCGGTTGGACGGCTTTGCCTACGGCATCATCCCGAACCCGGTCGACGGCTCGATCTGGATCGCCCGGCGCCTGCCGGTGCCGGGCAGCATCGTCCGGCTGGACCTCGGCGACAACCCGCCCGAGACCTGCAGCGCGGAGGTGTACGAGCCGCCGTTCGAGAACCCCGACGTGGACCCGAGCCAGTGGGGCCACGGCGGCCGCGGCATCGACGTGGACCGCAACGGCGTGCTCTGGACGGCACTGGGGGGCAGCGGGCACCTCGCGAGCTTCGACCGCAGCAAGTGCGCCGTGCTGAACGGCCCGACCGCGACCGGGCAGCACTGCCCCGAGGGCTGGACCCTGTACCCGACGCCGGGCCCGCAGATGAAGGGCGTGACGGCGGCGGGTAGCGCCGACTTCCACTACTACAACTGGGTGGACCAGTTCGACACGCTGGGGCTGGGCGCGAACGTGCCGATCGCCAACGGCACGAGCTCGGACGCGCTGCTGGCCCTGCTGCCCGAGACCGGCGAGTGGGTCACACTGCGGGTGCCCTACCCGCTCGGCTTCTACACCCGGGGCCTCGACGGCCGCATCGACGATCGGGAGGCGGGCTGGAAGGGCCGCGGCGTCTGGGCCAGCTACGACTCGGTGACGAACTGGCACCAGGAAGGTGGCAAGGGGATGACGAGCGAGATCGTGCGGTTCCAGATCCGCCCGCACCCGCTGGCCGAGTAAACGGGAGGCGCGACGCGAGCAGCGGCGGCGAGAACGTAACGATGCCGGGTCACGACCGCGAAGCGACGCCGGACCGCAGTAGTTGCGGTACGGCGTCGCGCGCCCCGGCTTCCGTCAAGCGAAAGGCGGTCACGCGGTTGCTGACACTAGCGAAGACCACACGCGCCGGGCGCGAGACCGCCACCTGGACCCGCGACGAGCTGCACGAGCGGTAGGGGCGGCTTTCCCGACCCGAGTGGCCGCGGTCAGTCGCTGATGCGGGCCCAGAGTATCGTGCTCTGCCCCTCGCGCCCCTCATCGTCGGTGCTGACCGGGGGCCGCAGCGTCAGGTGCGTGTCGGTCAGCTCGAAGAAGCGTTGCGCGTCCGTCCCGCTCTGTCCCGGATCCTCGTTCCCCACGCGGTGGTGGACCAGGTACGCCTCTTCCTCGTTCACCGAGAAGGGGCCGAAGTAGCTGCCGTAGCTCAGCACCGTCGCCAGCGCTTCCTCGGCCGTCGGCCCGTCACCGGCGTACGGCATCCGATCGGGACGCATCAGGTGCACCGACATGTTCCCCGACGGCGCGTACATGATGTACGCGGTCTCGTACTGGTCGACCTCTATGGGCTCGCCGTCGGTCGTCTGGCGCGTCACCGACTCGACGCGATAGACCCCGAAGAGCCGCCGGTGGGTATCCGTCAACTCGGCATCCGGCAGATCGGGCAACCGCCGCCAGGTGATGTACGAGCGCGAGCCGTCCTCGCTGGCCGGCGGCTGAAGCCTCAGCGTGTCGCCTTCGATGGTGTAGTACCGCCGGTAGTCCGAGCCGGCGCCGCTCGGGTTCAGGCCCCCCTCGAGGTGGTGGGTAACGTACCCCTCCTCCTCGTTGACCGAGAACCGCCCGAAGTACGAGGCGTAGCTCCCCATCTGGGCGAGCGCCTCCTCGGGGGTCGGTCCGCCCTCGGAGTACGGCTCCCGGTCCCGCGACATGATCGCCACGCCCATGTACCCGGACGGGTCGTACATGATGTAGCCGTCCCGGTCCTCGCGCGGCTCGCCGATCAGCTCGCCGTCGGCGTCGCGGCGCTCGCTGCGCACCAGGGTCCAGGCGCCGGCGAACTGGTCGTTGGGGTTCGCCGCCTCGGGTTCCGGCTCCGGCTCGGGAGGCGGCGCGCTCCCGCCGCACGCGAGCGACAGCGCGAGAACGACAGCAGCGAGCAGCGCGAATGGCGTGGTCCGCATCGTGTCCTCCTGACTCTGGGGGCGCCCCGGATACCCGGCCCGCAGCGCAAATCCATCGAAGCAAGACGTGCCCGCATCTTAGCAGCACGCGGCGAGACCCGGGGCATGCCCAACCGGCGGAGCGACCCCATCGTTCGCTCGGGCGCTTGCGGCCGATCACGAACCGGCTTCCTCCGCGGCGGCGGCGCTGTCGGTCGAGGGCGGCCGCTCGGACGGCGCCGTCCCGGGCGCCCCCGCTCCTGCCGGTTGCTTCTCGCGACCGGGGAACCGCCCCTCGCGCTGCAGCGCGCGCCGCAGGACGAACTCGATCTGCCCGTTGACGCTGCGCAGCTCGTCGCCGGCCCAACGCTGCAGCGCGGTGAGCACCTCCGGATCGATGCGCAACAGGAACGGCTTGCGGGCGGCCATCCGGCTACTGGTGCAGGGTGCCGGTGTTGACCACCGGTTGGGTGGCCTTGTCGCCGCAGAGCACCACGAGCAGATTGCTGACCATGGCGGCCTTGCGCTCTTCGTCGAGCTCGACGATCTGGCGTCTCGACAGATTCTCGAGGGCCATCTCCACCATGCTGACCGCGCCGTCGACGATCTGGCTGCGGGCCGCGATGATGGCGCCGGCCTGCTGGCGCTGCAGCATCGCCGAGGCGATCTCCGGCGCGTAGGCCAGGTGGGTGATCCGCGCCTCGAGCACCTCGACCCCGGCCTTGTGGAGCCGGCCCTGGATCTCGGTCTGCAACTGCCCGGCGATCTCCTCCGTGTTGCCGCGCAGCGAGATCCGCCCCTCCTCGTGCGTGTCGTAGGGGTAGCGGGTCGCCAGGTTGCGGACCGCCGACTCGCTCTGGACATGCACGTAGTTCACGTAGTCGTCGACCTCGAAGGTGGCCTCGGCCGTGTCGACCACCTTCCAGACGACGACCGCGGCCATTTCGATCGGGTTGCCGTCGGTGTCGTTCACCTTCGAGCGCTCGGTCTCGAAGTTGCGCACCCGCAGCGAGATCCGCCGCTTGGTGAAGAGCGGATTGGCCCAGCGCAGGCCCTGGTCGCGCACCGTGCCCACGTAGCGCCCGAAGAACTGCAGCACGCGGCCCTCGTTCGGGTTGACCACGAAGACCCCGGCCAGCAGGAACGCGATCACGAGCACCAGCAGGATGCAGGTCAGACCGCCGAACGAGATCTGCGAGTCGGCGGCGACATCCACGATGAACAGCACGACGACGACCGCGAGCGCGGCCAGCAGCCCGAGCACGACGAGCAGCCCCGACGGGGCGGTGTGCGATTTCTCCTGGATCATGAATCGTTCCTCCCGATGGATTTCAGTTACATATCATACTGATATCACCCGCCCCAGGTTCCATCGACGCGCTCCGCGGGTATGATGGCGAACGGACCGAGCGACGGGATCCGCGGACGCAGGCCGCTGCGCACTCCCGCGTCGCGGTCGCACCGGGACCCCGATCGAAGGTACGAGGAGCACGCCGATGCCATCCGCCACAGCTCGACAGTCCGGCTCGTTCGGCCTACGCGCGGAGGACTTCCTCCCGGCGGTCCTGGCGGCCTTCCTGCTGGCCGCCGCACCGGCCGCGGCGCAGCATGGGACGACGGACGGCGAATGGCGCACCTGGGCCGGCGACCTCGGCGCCACCCGCTACGCACCGCTCGACCAGATCGACGCCGGCAACTTCGACGATCTGGAGCTCGTCTGGCGCTACCGGACCGAGAACCTCGGCCCGCGCCCCGACTACTACCTGCAGACCACGCCCCTGATGATCGACGGCGTGCTCTACACCACGGCCGGCAGCCGTCGGAACGTCGTCGCCATCGACGCGGCCACCGGCGAGCACCTGTGGCTGTACCGCCTCGACGAGGGCGAGCGCGCCGCGCAGTCGGTGCGGCGGCTCTCGGGCCGCGGCGTCGGCTACTGGACCGACGGAGCCGGCGACGAGCGGATCTACTTCGTCACCATCGGCTACCAGCTCGTGGCCCTCGACGCGAAGACCGGCTGGCCCGTCCCCGGCTTCGGCGTCGACGGCATCGTCGACCTGAAGCGGAACAACGACCAGGATCTCGACCCGGTCACGAGCGAGCTGGCCTGGAACGGCGCGCCGGTGGTGGCCGGCGACATCGTCATCATCGGCGCCGCGAGCCGCTCCGGCAGAACGCCGCCCAGCCGCCGCAACGCCAAGGGCTACGTGCGCGGTTTCGACGCCCGCACGGGCGAGCGCCGCTGGATCTTCCACACCATCCCGCAGCCCGGCGAGTTCGGGAACGAGACGTGGGAGGACGGCTCGTGGGAGTACACCGGCAACACCGGCGTCTGGACCCAGATGACCGTCGACACCGAGTTGGGCATCGCCTACCTGCCGGTCGAGATCCCCACCAACGACTACTACGGCGGCCACCGGCCGGGCGACAACCTGTTCTCCGAGAGCCTGGTCGCGGTCGACGTCGAGACCGGGGAGCGCATCTGGCACTTCCAGTTCGTCCATCACCCGGTCTGGGACTACGACGTGCCGTGCGCCCCGATCCTCGCCGACATCACCGTCGACGGCCGCGAGATAAAGGCGATCGCGCAGCCGACCAAGCAGGGCTGGGTCTACGTCTTCGACCGCGTGACCGGCGAGCCGGTCTGGCCCATCGAGGAGCGCCCCGTGCCGCCCAGCGACGTGCCCGGCGAGACCCTCTCGCCCACCC
>VXME01000130.1 GCA_009861545.1 Acidobacteriota bacterium
CCATCTACCCGCGTAAGATCGTCGGCAGCGTCAGATGTCTATACGAGACACGCCGATGGCAGGTGGCGCCCGCGGACGCAACGGCCGCGCCTCGAGGCCCTTCGCGAGGCGTGCCCCCGCGCGTCGGGTCAGTGCCCCGCCGCCCGCCGCCGCTCCTCGTGGCGCGCGCCGCCGAGGATGCCGGTCACCGCGCGGTTCCCCTCGTGGCAGGCGTACTCGTAGAGGTCGTAGCTCATGTCGCGTTTCAGCGGCAGCTCGAGGGTCCACGGCCGGGTATAGACGTTCGGATCCTCGACGCGCACGTCCCAGTCGAGAACATCCTCCGCCACTCGGGTGAAGCGCTCCACCAGCCGTAGATCGCGGCTGACCGGGACGCCGTGCATCCGGCCCGCGTTCTGGTTCGGCGTGATCCAGCCCTTGGGAGTGAAGTTCCGCGTCTCCACGACCAGGGTCTCCCCTTCCCACCGCCCGCGCGCGTCGCCCATCCACTGGGCGATCTTCGAGTCGACGAAGGGCCGGTCGTCGAGCGGGATGATCCGGGGCTCGCGCACCATCTCGTAGAGGATGACGACGTAGCCGGGGATCTGGAAGATCTGGTTGCCGGTGTTGTAGGTGTTCGGGATCATCGAGCCCGGCACGCCGCGAGTTATGCAGCGGCTGTACGGGCTCATGTTCTCGTGCGAGTCGGTGCGGTTGGCGACGAGCCACCGGGCGCGCGCATCGGCCTCCGGCCGGGTCGGCACGCGTCCGGTCGGCGGATCGGCGATCATCGACGTGCGCCGGGTGTAGACGACCGACTCGCGGGGGTCGCTCCAGAAGTAGTTGTAGCCGCGAGCCAGGCTCCCGGACACGGTGGTCCGCGTGCTGCCCGGCGCGTTGTCGCGCTCGAGCATCTCCCGGCCGCGGCGCTCGATCTCGGCCGCCTCCTCCTCGGTGTGGAAGGCCTGGTCGCCCAGCCGCGCCGGCCGCTCCAGCGGCGTCAGGGTGTCGTTGGTCCAGATGCCGGAGATGTCCGGCTGGCCATCGGTGGTGCGCGGCGCGCGGTAGCCGGGATCGGGCGCGACGCGCGGCTGCCCGGTCGCGATGTGCGTCAGCGTCAACGCCAGCATCGCCACCGCGACCGTGGCTGCAATCCGCTTGTGCATCGCTTCTCCGTCGATTCTCTCCGGACGCGGCAATGCGCGTCCTCGAAAGTCGCCCGTGGGGGTCTGCTCGGGATCAGAATCGATCCTCCCGATCCTCGATGATGGTCTCGGAGAGGGGACGCCCACGTATGACGACCGGCTCGTGCATCCGTGACAGGGGCTTGCCGGTACCGGTCACGACGCCTTCGGCACGGAGTTGGTTCAGGCGCGCGTCGATGGACTGACCGGTCATGTCGACCGGGGAGAGCGTGGCGACCGGCTGGCCCCGGCCGGTGACCCGGCGTGTCAATCGGATCACTCCACCGGGTTGCCGCGCGGATCCCTGAGGGTCCGGTAGCCGTCCACGCGATCGCGGGCGACGTGGGCGTCCCGGTAGAAGCCGGCCGTGTCGAAGGTGACGCTCACCTCTGCGGTCCCGGGATTCTCCCAGTACCAGCCGTGCACGCCGGTGAAGGGGGCTATGTAGCTCCCGTGCGCCAGGTCGTTCTCCTGCGCGTCGAAGCTCTCGGCGTAGCCGGGCGGCGCCCCGTCCGGTGCGCTGTGGAAGTTGTATTCGAGAGGCCCGGTGGCGTCCCAGGAATAGACCATCGCCCCGCCCTCCTGGATTCGGTAGGTGTACTCGACCCATTCGCCGGGACGCACGCGGAACTCGTACGAATCGATCCGGTACTCGTCTTCTTCCGCCGTGATTGCGACGACCTGCGCCAGTGCGAGCAGACCGAACAGCTCGCCGGTGCCGAGCGGATCGACCCCGCGCTCGGCCGGCAGCACGGCGCCGACGAAGACCAGCGCCGCCACCAGCAGCGAGGCGAGCGCCGCGATGCCGAGCCGCTTGATGGAGGTCGGCGGCGCGGTGGACGCGGGAGCAGGCTCGGCCATTTCAAGAACCCTAGGGATAGTAGACGTAGCCGAACAACTGCTGCGCCGTGAGGAGGAATCCGCCGCCCATCAACACCGCGTTCGTCACGAAGGCATGTCGTGTGAAGCTCGGCCGCATCCGCCACACGGTGATGCCGATGAGCACGGCGCTGAGCGCCAGCACCTGCCCGATCTCGACCCCGACGTTGAAGCTCAGGATGTTGGCGACCAGGCCGTTGTCGGTGACGGTGAACTCCTGCAGCTTCGTGGCGAGGCCCAACCCGTGGAAGAGCCCGAAGATCAGCACCGCCGCCTTCGTGTTCGGGCGCACGCCGAGTACGCGCTCGAAGCCGCCCATGTTCTCGAACGCCTTGTAGCAGACCGACAGGCCGATGATGGCGTCGATGAGGTAGGCGTTCACCTCCAGCCCGCCGAGCACGCCGAGCAGCAGCGTGATGCTGTGCCCCAGTGTGAACAGGCTAACGTACAGCACCACGTCCCGCAGCCGGTACAGGAAGAAGATGACCCCGACCAGAAACAGCAGGTGGTCCGTGCCGGTGACCATGTGCTTCGCCCCGAGGTACATGAAGGGGGCGGGCGCCGGACCGTCCACGCCCTGGACGAACGCTGCGTTCTGCGTGTCCATCGGGTGGCCGGCGGCGGCCTCGGGCAGCACGAGCGGCGCCAGCAGGAGCGAGGCGGCGACGGTGAAGCGCAGAAAACCGCTCATGGCGTGAAGGATACGTTCCAGCGCCCGTACATGCAACGGGCCGGGCAGCGGCTCGCCGCGCCCGACCCGCGGGAATGGTGACCGCTCGGCGCGCGCGACGGTGCGGCGCGCGCCGCCGATATGGTCTCGTCTACTGCTCGTTCGTTGGCCGCCCGCCCTTCGGACCGATGGTGTTGCGCAGCACGCCGACGCTCTCGAGCTCGATCTCGACGACGTCGCCCGGCTGCATGGCCGAGGTCGACCCCGGCGTGCCGGTGAAGATCATGTCGCCCGGCTCCAGCGTCACGTACCGGCTGACGTAGCTCACCAGGTAGGAGGAATCGAACAGCAGATCGCGGGTCCGCTGCGACTGCATGACCTGGCCGTTGACACGCGTCTGGAGCAGCAGATCGTTGTAGTCGACCCCGCGGGCCATGACCGGCCCGACCGGTCCGAAGGTGTCCGCGCCCTTGGCCCGGAACCACTGCAGGTCGTTGCTCTGCCAGACCCGCTCGCTGATGTCGTTGCCGGGCGCGACGGCGAAGATGTGGTCGGGGGCCTCCTCGACGGAGACGTCGCGCGTCAGCTTGCCGATGATCAGCACCATCTCGCCTTCGAAGTGCAGGTTGGTGGCGTCCTCGTAGTAGGTGATTTCCGCCTCGTGCCCGATGAGCGACGTGGCGTGCTTGTCGAACAGGCCGGGGTACTCCGCCGGCTGCGCGCCGCCCAGGTGGCTGCGGTAGTTCAGCCCGGCGGCGACGACCTTCTGCGGCTCGCTCGGCGCGAGCAGGGTGACGTCGCCCAGCGCCACGGTGGCGCCGGTCCGCTCCGGCGACTCGAACACGTTGCCGTCGAGCTGGTGGATCGTCTCCCCCTCGAGGATGCCGTACGAGGTGACGCCGTCGTGCTCGTACCGCACGTACTTCGTCACGTCCTGCGCGAACGCCGACGCGCCGACGGCCAGCACCGCCACCGCCACGACCGCCGACACGAGATGCATGCGCTTCATTGCCCTTCCTCCTCTGGAACTCTGGAACTCAACCGCGAGCGAACCGCTCACGCGCCGGGAATATAGCACCCGACGGCCCGGGTCTGGGAGAACGCCAGGGTCTCGCCGGCGGCGAGGCGGCGCAGCCTGTCGTGCAGATCGCGGGTTCTGGGGGCCCTGCGCGCCACGCCGAACGAGACGTAGCGGTCGTCGATGCGTCCCCGGTAGACCATCCGCTGCGCGGCGTCGAACACCACCGCCTCCGGGGTGACCGTGGCGCCGGCCAGCGCCGCGAGCGCGCCGTCCACGTCGCGCAGGGCTGCGAACGGATAGCCGAACGCCGTCCTGTGCTCCTGCAACTCGTCGAGGGGCCGGTGGGCGTCCACGTAGACCAGCCAGAAACGGACCGCGCCGGCGAACGCCCCGTGCAGGCGCCGGACCTCCGGCGCATAGCGGTTGGAGATCGGGCAGTCGGTCATGACGAACAGCAGGACGTTCGCCTCGACGCCGGCGGCGGGAGCGAGCGGCCGGACATCCGTCCCGTCGAGCCCGGGCACGCTCACCGCAACCGCCGGCGCGGTGGGGCGCGGCTCCTCGCTCCGGCTCGCCGAAACCACCGCAAGCCCGGCAACCGCCGTGCACGCCGCCGCCGCGGCGAGTACCGCACGAAGCGATCGCCGGCCTGGTTCATGCGCCATGCCGATCTCGTAGCGTAGCACGCCCGCGTGCTATTCTGCTTTCGAGGGGCGGTCCGCCACCGGCGACGCCGCGGGCGGCCCCGCGCCTGCCGTACGGCAGGCCGCCCGCGGGAATCTCCCGCTGCCTCATCGAAGCGAAGCAAGCCATGACCGCCACCGCCGACCTGCTGACGCGCGACCTCGCCCATCTCATCCACCCGCTGCACGAGGAGCCCCTGCACCGTGACGCTCGCGTGTGGGTGAAGGGCAACGGCGCGATCCTCACCGACGCCGACGGGCGCGAGTACATCGACGGGCTCGCCGGGCTCTGGAACGTCACGGCCGGGCACGGCCGCACGGAGCTGGCCGACGCAATGCGCGAGCAGGCGGCCGAGCTGGCCTACGTATCCGGCTACGCCGGCAGCTCCAACCCGCGCGCCATCGAGCTGGCCGAACGGCTCTCCGCGCTCTGCTACCCGTCGATCAACCGCTTCTTCTTCACCAGCGGCGGCGGCGAGGCGACCGACAGCAGCATCAAGATGGCGCGGGCCTTCTGGAAGCTGTGCGGCCGGCCGGACAAGACGAAGGTGATCTCCCGGATCAACGGCTACCACGGGGTCACCCTGGCCGCGATGAGCGCCACCGGGCTGAGCCGCTACTGGCCGTTGTTCGAGCCTCGGGTTCCGGGCTTCTCGCACATCCCCGCCCCCGACCCGTACCGCTACGAGGCGCCGCCCGGCGAGAGCCAGGGGGTGGCCGCGGCGAACGAACTCGAACGGGCCATACTGCGCGAGGGTCCCGACACGGTAGCGATGTTCATCGCCGAGCCGGTGCAGGGCGCCGGCGGCGTCATCGTCCCGCCGGACGATTACTTCCCGCGTATCCGCGCGATCTGCGACCGCTACGACGTGCTGCTCGTCGCCGACGAGGTGATCACCGGCTTCGGGCGGACCGGGCGCCTCTTCGCGCTCGATCACTGGGGCGTCGAGCCGGACATCGTGCAGTTCGCCAAGGCCATCACGTCCGGCTACTTCCCCTTCGGCGGCATCGGCATCAGCGACCGCGTGGCCGCGACGCTCGACGAGGGCGGCGAGCCGTGGATGCACGCCTACACCTACAGCGCGCATCCCGTCGGCTGCGCGGTGGCGCTGCGGACGCTGCGCATCATCGAGGACGAGCAGTTCCCCGAGCAGGCGGCCGTCAAGGGCGACGAGCTGCTCGCGCGGCTCCAAATGGCGCTGGCCGATCACCCGCACGTCGGGAACATCCGCGGCAAGGGGTTGATGTGCGCGGTGGAGCTGGTGGAGGACCGGGCGACGAAGCGGTCGTTTCCGGTCGATCGCGGGATCGGCGCGGCCGTGCTCCGCGCGTCGATCGAACGCGGACTCGTGAGCCGCGTGAAGGCCGACACCTACGTGCTGGCGCCGCCGATGGTGATCACGAGCACCCAGATCGAGCGGACCATCGACGTCCTGACCGACGCGATCCGCGCCGTGCTGGACTGAACTCCCGCATGGCCACCTGCGCGACAGTGACGCCGGCAGCCACCGTACTGCACGGCGACGCGTACGACCTGCTTCCGTCCCTCGCTCCTCAGAGCATCGATCTGCTCATCACGAGCCCGCCGTACTGGGGCCACCGCACGTACGAGCAAGATCACAACTGGAACATATTCCAGGATTGGCTGGCGACCGGTGCGGACAAGACCGACGTTCCCGGATACGAATGGTACCGCCGCAACGGCGGCGCGCTCGGACTGGAGCCGCTGCCCGACTGGTACGTGGCCCATCTGGTCGAGATGTTCGAGCGGTTCCGCCTGTCGCTCAAGCCCTCCGGCAGCCTCTGGATCAACGTCGGCGACACCTATTTCGCGCGCTGGTCGAGCATCCGGCAGAGTGGACGTCAGGGACTGGGCGACCAGTCCAGGCAGCGTCGGCGAACTCCGATGGGCGGCTACCGTCAGGAGAAGCAACTGCTTCTCGTTCCCGCCCGGTTCGCGATCGCGATGCAGGAACGACGCTGGATCCTTCGCAACGACCTGATCTGGCACAAGCCGAACGTCCCCCCCCGCCCCGAAACGGACCGTCTACGCCTGAGCCACGAACATCTCTTCCATTTCGTCATGCGGCCGACGAACGGCCGAGCCCGGTACTACTACGACATGTCGGAAACCGAGGCGGGGTCGAACGACGTCATCACGCAGTACGTTCGTCCTGGAGAGAACGGACATACGGCGACGTTCCCCGAGTCCCTGATCCGGCCGCGCATCCGCAGCAGTTGCCCTCCCGGCGGAACCGTCCTCGATCCGTTCTGCGGCACCGGCCGGGCACTGGCGGCGGCCGTCGCTTCCGGACGCCGCGCGATCGGCATCGACAGATCCGCGACCTATGTCCAGGCGGCATCCGACCTCACGAAGAGATGCCAATTGAGACTATTGGATTCGGCTCGATGACGAGGAACCGTGACCGCGGAAATTTCGTCAGCGAGTGGTTCGGCTATCGAACATATCCGGACGTCCACGGAGGCAAGGACGCGCTCCGCACGCAAAAGGCCGCCCAGTGCCCCTTTCTGACGACCGCCACGCGAGAGAAACGGGAATGCGTCAAGAACGCGTCGTCCTCCGGCGTCTGCTCGATAAACAACGCAAGCAATGGCGTCAGGCAGGATTGGCTGGTATGTCCTTACCGGGCGCTCGATGCCGACATGATAGAAGATGTCGTGCGTAGACTCTTTCGCGCGACTCCGGATCAACGGTTGCTCGTCGTCCCTGCACCCACCCTCGCCAACCATGCCGTTCGGACGAAAATCGTCAACGATGTTCATCATGGCGCCTTGGCTGTTGTCTACCTGCAGAACAAGCTGGGCGGAGAGATTTTCCATAAGTGCGACTGACCGATCTCCCGAATTGTCCTTTGACATGACGCTCGTCGAACTCACCGCCGCCGACCACGGCCTCGCGGGCGTTGGACGTTTCGGGGTCCTCGAGTTGCAGACAATGGACTTTCACGGGTCGTACCCACTAGTGTCCCAAGAAACTCGAGGCGGCTACCCGTAAGTTACAGAATG
>VXME01000131.1:0-2529 GCA_009861545.1 Acidobacteriota bacterium
CCGACTCGGCCTGCGTGTACTGCGGCAACTGCGTCGGGGTGTGCCCCACCGGCGCTCTCCAGTTCAAGACCGAGTACGACCTGCGCGAGGTGGGGGAGTGGCGCCCGGAGGACCAGACCGTCACCCGCACGGTGTGCTCCTACTGCGGGGTGGGCTGCAACCTCGATCTGCATGTGCAGGACGAGCGGATCGTGAAGGTCACCTCCCCTGCCGATCACTCGGTCACCAGCGGCCATCTCTGCATCAAGGGCCGCTTCGGCTGGCAGTACGTCCACGGCGAGTGATCCTGATCCCGGCAGCGACGGACCGCCAGCAGTGACGGGATCACCTGAAGCCGCCGAGCTCGAGGCCGCGGCCGAGCGGCTGCGGACTGCTCTGCTCGACGGCGTGGCCTCAGATCCCGTACGAGGCTTGCTGGGCGCTTCGGCTGGTCCTGCGGCCAGCTACGAGGTGCAGCAGTTGAACACCGATCACTGGCTGGCCGCCGGCCGGCGGATTAGCGGGCACAAGGTGGGACTGACCAACCCCGCCGTCCAGGCGCAGCTCGGTATGGACGAGCCCATCTGGGGCGTGCTGTTCGCCGACAAGTGCCGCACCGACGGCGACGACCTCGGCGGTGCCGGGCTGATCGAGCCGCGGGTCGAGGTCGAGGTGGCGGTGGTGCTCGGCGCCGATCTGGACATGGGACAACACACCGTGGCCGACGTGATCAGCGCCACGGCCTACGTGCTCCCCGCGTTCGAGATCGTCGACAGCCGCATCGTCGGCTGGGACATCACCAGCTTGGACATGATCGCCGACAATGCCGGCGCCGGTTTCTACGTGCTCGGCACCCGCCCGGTGCCCTTGGCCGCGGTCGATCTGCGCCGGGTCGAGATGCAGCTGACGATCAACGGCGAGCCGGCCGCCACCGGCAACGGAGCCGCCTGCTTGGGCAATCCGCTGAACTCGGTGCTGTGGCTGGCCGACGTCATGTGCGACCTCGGCACGCCGCTGCGGGCCGGCGAGACCATCATGACAGGCTCGCTGTGTCCGATGCAGCCGATCGCCCCGGGCGACGAGCTAGTAGCCGAGATCGAGAGCCTGGGCAGGATAGAGACTCTGCTGCCCGCGATCTGACATTATTTTCGATCTATATAAGCATTTTTCATGTGCAGTCGGAGTCACTGCGCAGCCGCTTTAGGATGCGAGAGCCGGAGCGTCTCCCCTTGCCACGTCAAGTGGAAAGCCCTTCAACCGGGAGGGGAGGCGCTCCGGCACCTACGAACCCCATTATAGCACATGTAAAGCCATGGACCGCTCGGGGTTGCGGACCGGACCGTCGGGCGGACGGTCGAGCATTACCTCCTCAAGCTGGAGCGAAGCCGGGGTCGCGGTCGCGCAGCTCCTCCAGGCGCTGGCAGCCGAGCTGGTGCATGACCGTGGTGAGCTGTTGCTCGAACATTGATGCCACGAACTCGGCGCCCCGGGTCCCGAGAGCGCACAGGCCGTACATGAAGGCCCGGCCCGAGAGCGTGAAGTCGGCACCGAGAGCCAGCGCCCGGGCGATGTCGAGGCCGCTGCGGATGCCGCCGTCGAAGAGCACCGGCACCCGGTCGCCGATGCGGTCCACGATCGGGCCGAGAGCTTCGATGGCGGCCGGCGCGGCGTCGAGCTGGCGCCCTCCGTGGTTCGACACCACCACTGCGTCGGCGCCGGTGTCGACGCAGCGCTCGGCGTCGTCGGGGTGCAGGATTCCCTTGACCACAACCGGACCCGGCCATAGCTCGCATGTCTCGGCCAGGTAGTCCCACGACAGGGTGCCACCCAGGCTGGCGCCCACGAAACCGGCCAGCTCCCGCAGAGTCGCCCGGTCCACGTAGCGCTCCAGGGTGTGGAACCGGGGCAGGCCGTTGCGCAGCAGCCCGACAGTCCACGCTGGCCTGAGCGCAGCCTGGGTCACATGGCGAGGTGTGATGCGGGGCGGCATCGAGACCCGCTCGCGGGTCTGGCGTTCCCGCCGGGCGCGCGCTGGCACGTCGGCCGTCACCACCAGGACGCGGAAGCCGGCCCGCTGCGCCCGGCCGAGCAGGTCCTCCCGGACCGCGACGTCTCGCGGCGGGTAGAGCTGGAACCAGCCCATATCGCCAGCACGGGGCCCCACGTCCGCAACGTCGGCAGTGTTGACCGTGCTGGCTACGTACGGGATCCGGCACCGGGCCGCAGTCTCGGCCAGGGCGATGTCGGCACCCGGCCAGATCAGCCCGGTCAGGCCCACCGGGGCGATCCCCACCGGCAGCGAGCAGCGGACCCCGAACAACTCGGTGCCGACGTCGGGCTTCAGCTCGCCCCTGAGGAGCCGCGGAGTGAGCAGCACTCGCCGGAGCGACTCGACGTTGCGGGCGCTGGCCCGCTCGTCGCCCTCGCCGCTGTCGAGGTACTCCCAGGCGAACAGAGGGGTGGGGGGGGGGGGGGGGGGGGGGCGGGGGGGCGGGGGGGGGCGGGCGGCGGGGCAGGGGGCGGCGACGCCCCCGACCCGCCCCGCCCGCA
>VXME01000131.1:2539-2870 GCA_009861545.1 Acidobacteriota bacterium
GCCCGCGCCGCTGTCGAGGTACTCCCAGGCGAAGCGCGGGGTGCGGCGCCGGGCCCGCCGCCGCAGGTCCTCGACGGTCTGGTACTTGACCGAAGGGTCAGCCACGGCTCATCCTCGATCTGGCAGCGAAATGCTCGCTATGCGTGCACAACGCTGCCAGTTCCCGGCGGAAAGGGTCAGCCACGGGCTGGGGCCAGCACGTCTCCGAACAGGGCCAGCGACTGGGACCAGGCACGCTCCGCGGCGGCCTCGTTGTACGAATGCGCGTCCGGCCACGTGTAGGCGTGGTCGGCCCCGGGCAGTATGTCGACGGTGACCCGGTCGCCGAGGG
>VXME01000132.1 GCA_009861545.1 Acidobacteriota bacterium
GGTCCCGGTAACCTATTGAATCTATTGGAGTAATTCCTGGGACACTACTGGGTCGTACCGTCACGCCGTAAAGAACCTCAAGGACGCCCTGCGCCTCCACGGACCGGATTTCGCCGATGCTTTGCACAATAACCAGCGCTGGCTTGCCGACCGCATCGAAGGACCGAACATAGCGAACGTATTCAAGCGCACGTTCTACCAGATGATGCTCAAGTTCCAACTCGGGCTGCACCCGCGATCCGTCGGCACAGCGCTGGCGATTCCGCAGGCCGTCTGGGACAGTTGGCAACCTCACCTCGGCCGGCCTCGTCTCGTTCCGCAAGCGAACGGGACACACGCGTTGCCAGGTCCGGCGACGAGAGACAGGGACGTAAATGCCTGGATCTACATCTTCGATATAGACGCGGCTTCTGACGTGCAACCGAACCCCATCATCGTGAGGCGAGAGATCGCAACCAGCGCAGCATCCATTGCATACCACGCGCTGCAGGAAGTTCCGGCGCACGCGTTCTCGGAAGCCGGAGCCGCCGGCACGATCGTGAACGCGATCCACCGCCGACTGGCCGCGTGGTGGCCGGAGCTGGAATCGCCTCGCGAAGCTCCGTAGCCCAACGGTCGTTGCGCGAGACGACGAAATTGTCGAAGGAGAGACCATGCCGGGACCGCTTCCGATTGATGATGTCATCAGCAAGACACTCCGTGGAATCGCCAGGGCCCAAAAGGACTACGAATACTGGACGGACGGCTATTGGCTTCAAGAGGCGCCGGAATACATGACGACAGTGTACGTAGCCCGGGAAATCTGCAAGACAAGAGATCGTGGATACTACTTGACACTGGAGTCCAACGCCAGACAGACTCTGCGCGATGCGGGTGGAATCGGCAAGGGCAGAGTATCCCCGGAGTCACGCCTTGGCGGCAAGTTCGATATCGTGTTGTATTGGGCCGATGGTTATCCGAGAATCGTTATCGAGCTGAAGAAGCAGGTCACCAACTTCAAACAACTGAAACAAGACTCCTACAGAATATGCAACGCACTGAGGAATCCCTCGAATAGAGTCCAGCGCGGGCTGATAGCCTTCTATACGTCGTGTAAGGACAGGAGAGATGCCGGCCCGCGGAACCGCATAGTCGAGATACTGGACGGTGTAGAGCGTGACGTCGAGGAATATCTCAAGAACAGACGACCGGCCGTGAAGGTGAAGGCCTCCATGCATCGCAGAATTCGGGAAGCTGGAAACAGCGCCTGGGTGGCCGCGGTATTGGAGATGGAACGCGCGTGATGAGTCGACGTCGTGGCGCCGCGGGCGCGGACGAGCTGCGACAGTAAACAACTCATCGGCGTCGCGGGTCAGGACCGTTTCGGCCGGCGCCACCAGGACCGCATCCGTCTGGCCGCCTCCGGACCGGCCATCGCGGCGCCGCCCCAGAAAATGACTTCCGCGACGACGATCATGGCGGTCGCCACCGTGCCGCGCGCCGCGACACCAAGCGGCAGGAACGGCACGCCGAGCAAGAGGACCCAGAGGACGAGCGACGCGCTCATCAGCACCACGCCGACTACCGCCCATGGGCTCGCTCGCAGTGGAGCACGAACCGGAGCGCGCCCGGACGTGTCTGACGGCGACGCGGAGAGTGTCACGTAGCAGTGGATCCGTTCTCGTCTGCCGGCCGGCCGTCGCGGGCCGCAACCGCTACTGCCCAGTCGACTGCGCGCCGTTGCGGCCGACGGAGAAGCGACCGGTCGAGTGCCCCCGGAACGTCCCGTGCTCGAGCCACTCTTGTGACGCCGCGTGCATGAATCGGTACTGCGTCGTCTCCCAGACCGCGAAGTGCGTCGCGCAGGCCATCGTCACCAGCACCTTCGCGTCCGTCCCCGCGAGATCCTCGTAGAGCTGCTCGTCGGGTGCGAGCAGGCGGTCCTGCTCGCCGACCAGGATGAGCGTCGGCGCCTGCACCTTGCCCGCGTACTCGCGGTTCCAGCCCCACGAGCCCGCCGAGGTACGGACCCGCATCACGCCGTGCGGCGGGCCCCAGACCGCGCCGCGCTGGTCGTAGGCCATGACCGTCTGCCAGATGACCCGCTGAATGCCCGGGTCGATCTGGCCGTCGCAGGCGACGGTGGAACGCCAACGCCCGTTCTCCAGCGTGTCCCGCGTCTGGAGCCGCATCGGCACGTCGCCGGCCGGGATGGCCGCCGGGGGCTCCGACGGCCCCTCCCGCCGGTAGCCCGGGGCGAACAGGACGAGCTTGTCGATCTTGTCGGGATGGCGCGCGGCAAAGCCGCCGGTACGCGGACCGCCGGCGGACCAGCCGACCAGGCTGACCTTGTCGACGCCCCGCAGCTCGCGGATGTAGTCGACGACGCGGCCGATCTCGTCCCAGTCGGACTGGCTCGTGGCCAGCCCGTGCCGGTAGCTCGGCTCGCAGTCCCCGGCCAGCGGATTGGGCGTGACGATGGCGCGGTTCTCGGCCGCCATGTTGCACGGGTCGTCCATCATCGGACGCGGCGACAGGCCGTAGCCGGTCTGGTCCATCGAGAAGGTGTCGAACCCGGCCACCGCGAGATGCTCCATCCAGGAGTAGTCCTTGTAGGGCAGGTCGTAGTCCGGCACGGAGGGGATCGACCCGCCGTGGACGAAGAGCACGACCCGGCCGTCCGGCCGCTCGCCCGCCGCGATCCGGTCCGCGAGGTCGCGGCTCAGCTTCTCGTGCAGGAAGAGGCCGACCCGCTCGCCCTCGTTGGCCGGAACCGTCGAGGTGTGCGGCACGAAGCGGTCGACGGTGACGAACGCGTCGTCCGCCGCGTCGAGCCCCGTGACCGCCAACGCGAGCGCACCGAGAATCGCCGCCGCCGCACCGCCCACCCGCCGTGTCGATGTCATGGTTCCGAACATGGCTCACCCCTGTTGCTGACGCCGACGACTTCGGGTCGCAGGCGCCCGTCGGCCGGTCGACGCCGGGTCCGCCCGACCCCCGTTGCCGTGAAGGTCACCGCGCGCGACGCATCACCGCGCCGGCTGAATCGGTCCCGCCGCCGGGCGAGCCGTCTCGTCGACCTCGTAGCCTCTCGCCTTCCAGTCGTTCAGTGCGCAGAACTCGCCGGCGTCGTAACCGTTGGATCTGAAGAGCTCCGCAGCCCGGGAGCTCCGCCCACCGGCGTTTCAAAAGAAGACGAGCCGGATGTCCTTAGGAATATCCGGCATGCGGGCTTCGAGCTCACCCACCGGAATGTGGATCGAGCCGGGAATCGAGCCGCTCTCGACCTCGTAGTCCTCGCGGACGTCGATCAGCAGCACGTCGGCGCCGGCGTCGAGCTGGGCCTTCAGCTCGTCGACCTCGAGCCGCTCGGTCTGCGCGGCTGCCGGCGCGGCCAGCAGCAGGCCAAGCAGCGGAAGCCATGCGGCAACCAGTGCCCGTTTCACGAATCGCTCCGTTCTCATCGGTGGCACCTCGCTGTTGGAGATCGATAGTCGCTTGCCAGAATTCCGTCTGCTGTCGGCTCAATGATGCCTCATGCGGCGCATTCGCACCAGTCCGGCATGATCCTGCGCCTGCGAACCGACCATCGCCGACAACGAACCGACTCCGCCGGGCGCACATGCCACAGTATCCTCCCGTCTTGCCGCTACAGAAACTTGACGAGCCGGTAGCCCGTCGATCATGCTCGCGCGGCAGCATGCCTCTCGACACGACACTTGCCGACATCACGGTCCGGCTGCGCCAGAACGAGTTTCCGAACGAGCAGGCGATCTCTCAGGGAATCGTCCTCCGGATGCTCCAGGAGCTCGGCTGGAACACGTGGGACACGAGTGTGGTCTGGCCCGAATACAAGACCGGCGGCGGACGAGCCGACTTCGCGCTGTGCAGCCCGCCCTCGAAGCCCGCCATCTTTATCGAGGTCAAGCATGTGGGCAAGGCCGAGGGCGCCGTACGACAGGCGCTTCAGTACGCCTTCGAGTGCGGCGTGCCGTTCGTCGTCCTGACCGACGGCAGGACATGGAGTTTTTACCTCCCGGCCGAGCAGGGAGACTACGAAGATCGGCGCGTCTACAAGATCGACCTGTACGAACGATCTTCGAGCGAAGCCGCCGAGGCTTTCCGCCGCTATCTCTCCCGCTCGACCGTGGAATCCGGCAAGTCTCTCGAGGACGCGCGTACCGAGTACCGGAACCTCAACCGCCGTTCGCAGGCAAGGGCCGCCATCCCGGTTGCCTGGCAAGAACTGGTGGACAAGAGAGACGCCGGCCTCATCGAGATTCTGGTCGATACGGTGGAATCGAAGGTTGGGTTTCAACCCGACCCGAGCGACGTCGCGGGGTTCCTCGGCAACCTGCAAGCGTCCGCCCCGTCCCGCGTCCGGCTCGGGGACGCGCAGACTCGCGCTCGCTCTTCCGGATTGGCGCCATCAGGTCCAGCCAGCCTGGGCGCATCCACTTCACCGAGGCCTCCTGCAAGCACGGGCAAGGCTCCCTTACCCGCGCCCAATCCACCGGTATCTCCGGGACCCCAGAGGCTCTCTGTTCGCGGCAAGGAGCACGACTTCAGGAACGCGAAGGACGCGATGGTTATCGTCCTTCGCGAGTTGGCCAGGACGGACCCTTCTCTTCTCGAACGCTGCGCCGGGCATGCTGACGGTCAGGGCCGCAAGCGCCGGTACATTGCCCGGACACCGGAAGATCTCTATCCGGACCGCCCGGATCTCCAGGACCGCTACGAGAAATTGCCCGGCGGCTGGCTGGTCATGACGAACATGAGCAACGAGTACAAGCGGAAGGTGGTCGAACTCGCCGTCAAGCTCGCCGGGTTGCAGGTGGGCACGGACGTCGTGGTCCCGTTCTGAGTTCCACGAGGCCGAACTGCCCCTCCGAAGACTGGTAGAATGGCAGCCGGCCGCGTGACAGCCCGTCTGACCCGCCGCATCGGCGTCGCACTCATCGTCGCGTCCATCGCGATGACTCCCGCGGTTTCGGCTCAGGAACCGCGGACCCTCGCCGTAGCCCCGTTCACCAACATCAGCGCCGAGCCGTCCCGGAACTGGATCGGTGTGGGAATCGCCGAGACGGTCGGCACGGATCTGCGCGACGCCGACGGGATCGACGTGCTCAGCCGCGCGGTCGTCGACGGGGCGGTCGCCAGCCTGGGCCGCGCGGGTTCCGGCGCTTCGGCCGAGCGCGTCCTGCTGGAGGTGGTGCGCGAGCTCGGAGCCGACTACGTGCTGGCGGGAGCGTTCCAGCAGCTCGGCGATCGACTGCGGCTCACCGCGCGGCTGATCGACGTCCAGAGCGAGACGGCGGTCGAGGCGTTCAAGGTCGACGGACGACTGGGCGACCTCTTCGAATTGCAGGATCGACTGACCCGCGAGGTTCGCGGTGCGGTGAGACGGATGCTCGGCCGGGGAGCCGGAACCCGGATCGCCTCCGACGGCGCGGCTCGGGAGAGCAACGGCAGCGGCAACGGCAACGGCGAGGGCGAAGTCCCGCTGCAGGCGGGCAACGGCAACGGCGCCGGGCGCTACGCTCGATACGACGAAGACGGCCCGAACGGCGGACTCAACGCCTCGACGTCAGCCGGACCGCGGGGCCTCTCACCAGGGACGGTTTCTGCGGACGGCAGCGGCGGCGCCGGCGGTGAGCTGCTGCTGGGTGACGCGTATGCGGCACGATCCGGGTCGGTGCCCGCGCCAGCGGCGCAGGCCGGACCGGCAGCCGGCTTCGCGATTGGCGGCGGCCGGCGCAGCGTGCAGGCGCAACGGGCCACCGAGCCGCCCATCATCGACGGCCGGCTGGACGACGCAGCCTGGCGCGACGCGGTGCTCGTCACCGACTTCACCCAGACCAACCCGGTCGAGGGCGCGGCGCCGACCGAGCAGACCGAGGTGCGGATCGCCTACGACGCCGACCACCTCTACTTCGCCTTCTACGCACACTACACCGACCCGACCCAGATACGGGCGAACCGTGCCGACCGGGACCAGCTCCGGCGCGACGACTGGATCGCGGTGATGTTCGATCCGTTTCTCGACCAGCAGCGCGCGTATCGCTTCTCCGTCAACGCCTACGGGATCCAGGGGGACGCCATCCTCCGGGGCGGCCGGAGCATGCGCGGGCCGCCGGGGGGCGGCGGCGATTCGTCCTGGGACGCGCTGTTCGAGACCGGCGGCGCCATCGTCCACGACGGATGGACGGCCGAGATGGCGATCCCCTTCAAGAGCCTGCGCTATCCGTCCCGCGGCGCCGGCGAGCACCGCTGGGGCTTCCAGATCACCCGCACCCTGCAGACCAAGGACGAGACCCTGGTCTGGGCGCCGATGACGCGGGCCGTCGCGGGCGTCCTCACGCAGATGGGCACGCTGGGCGGCTTGCGCGGCCTGTCGGTGAGCAGGAACCTGGAGATTCTCCCGACCGCGACCGCCATTCAGCTCGGCCGCCTGACCGACACCGGCTACGTGGAGGACGACACCCAACCCGACCTCGGGTTCAACATGAAGTACGGCGTCACGTCGAACCTCACCGCCGACTTCACGCTCAATCCCGACTTCTCGCAGATCGAGGCGGACCGCCCGCAGATCGAGACGAACCAGCGGTACGCGCTGTTCTTCCCCGAGCTGCGGCCGTTCTTTCTCGAAGGGCAGGAGATCTTCCGCACGCCGGGCCGTTCGAATCTGGTCCACACCAAGACCATCGTCGACCCGCAGATCGGCGCCAAGCTCACCGGCAAGACCGGCAACACGACGCTCGGGGTGCTCGTCGCGAACGACGCGGCGCCCGGCAAGCTCGACGACGCAAGCGATTACGGCTTCGGCGAGACGGCGAACTTCGTCATCGGGCGCGCCCGCTACGATCTCTACTCGCAGTCGTACATCGGCGCGATCATGACCGACCGCGAGTTCCTCGACTCGTACAGCCGGGTGGCGGGGGTCGACGGGCGGTTCCGGCTGGGCCAGACCCACCGCGCGCAGTTCCTGGCGGTCACCTCGTCGCACCGCGACCTCGACGGCATCGCGGGGAGCGGACCGATGTTCAACGCCGAGATCCGGCGCGACAGCCGCCACCTGAGCTACAGCCTCGACTTCAACAGCATCGACCCGGACTTCCGCACCGACGCCGGCTTCGTCCGCCGCGTCGACATGCAGCAGCTCGACGCCGACGTCGAGTACCTGTGGTGGCCCGAGAGCTGGCTGATCAGCTGGGGACCGGAATTCCGCTACCGGCGGAACGTCGACCATGCCGGGACCCTGCAGGACGAGGACTTCCGCGCCGACATGAGCCTGCGGTTCGCGCGCAACATCTTCTTTCGCGCCGACGCGCAACGGGAAATGGAGCGCTTCCAGGGCATCGACTTCCACAAGACCCGCTTCTCGATGCGGAACGGCATCAACACGAGCCGGCGCTTCTCGCTGTTCTACGGCATGGACTGGGGCGAGCAGATCCGCTTCGTCGAGAACCCGTTCCTCGGCCGCATGTTCGACTACAACGTCAGCCTGACGCTGCTGCCCACCTCCCGTCTCAATTCGCAGTTCCGTCTCGACACGGCCCGCTTCGCCGACATGCACACCGGCGAGCTGGTCTTCGACGTGAAGATCCTGCGCACGTTCACGACCTACCAGTTCACCGACCGCCTCCTCGTGAGGAACATCCTGGAGCACAACACGGGCAACGGGAAGGTGGGGATCAACCTCCTGTTCACCTATCGCGTCAACGCAGGCACGGCCTTCTACATCGGCTACGACGACCGGTTGCAGGAGGGCATCTACCTGGACAGGGAGCGGTTCTACAACCACGACCTGCAGCGGCAGCAGCGCGCGTTCTTCACGAAGCTGCAGTACCTGTTCCGCTATTGACGGCCGACCGCGGCACCACCCCGCTCGCCCTCTTCGCGCATCCCCCTCGCTTGCCGGCCACGCGCTGCCACGCCCCGACGGTGCATCGCCGGGCGTGTTGTACGATGGCGGACGCATGGTCGATACCGCCCAGCGCTCGTCACTCGACCACGTGCTGCAGGCCGGGCTGGAAGACCGCGACCGGCGCGCCATCCGCCGCCGGCTGCACCCCCTCGACGGCGGCATCGGTCCGCGCGTGACCATCGACGGGCGTTCCGTCATCCAGCTCTGCTCGAACGACTACCTGGGGCTCGCGGCACACCCGGCGGTGAGACGCGCGGCGGCCGACGCGGCGCTGGAGCACGGTGCGGGAGCCGGGTCGGCGCGGCTGATAGTCGGGACATCGACCGCGCATGCCGCCCTCGAGCGCGACATCGCGGCGTTGAAGCAGACCGAGGCGGCCGTCGTGCTCTCCTCCGGGTATCACGCCAACACCGGCGTGCTGCCGATACTGGCCGGACCGGAAGACGTCATCTTCAGCGACGAGCTGAACCACGCCAGTCTCATCGACGGCTGCCGGCTCTCGCGCGCCGCCGTACGCATCTACAGGCACGCCGACGCCGGCCATCTCGAGCGGCTGCTGCGCGAGGCGGAGAGCTTCCGGCGGCGCCTAATGGTCAGCGAGACGGTCTTCGGCATGGACGGCGATCTGGCGCCGCTGGCCGATCTGGTCGCGATCGCGCAGCGCCACGACGCCTGGATCGTGGTGGACGAGGCGCATGCGACCGGCGTCTTCGGACGCAGCGGGGGCGGGCTCGTCTCCCAGCTCGGCCTGACGGACGCGGTCGACGTCCAGATCGGCACGCTGAGCAAGGCGCTCGGCTCGCTGGGGGGCTACGTGGCGGGTTCGGCGGCCCTCGTCGACTGGGTGATCAACGCCGCCCGCACGTTCATCTACACGACCGCCCTGCCCCCGGCTGCCGTGGCCGCGGCGCGGGCCGCCATCGCGGTGCTGGCCGCCGAGCCGGAACGCAGGGACCGCGTCTGGTCGCACGCTACGTGGCTGCGCGAGCGCCTGACGGAGATCGGTTTCCGGCTCGGGCCCAGCCGGTCGCCGATCCTGCCGGTCCTCGTCGGCCACGCGGACCGAGCGGTGCGGCTCAGCGAGGCGTTGCTGGCGCGCGGCGTGCTCGTGCCTGCCATCCGCCCGCCCACGGTACCCGACGGCACGGCCCGCCTGCGGGTCGCGCCGATGGCGACGCACACGGAGAACGACCTGGCCGCGGCGGTCGACGCCTTCGCGGCGGCAGGGCGCGAGACGGGCCACCTCCGATGAGCGACGCCGGCGCACCCGAATCGTCCCATGAGGCGCTGCGGCACCTGGATCACGCCTTCCTCTGGCACCCGTTCACGCCCATGCAGGCGTGGTTCGACGACGACCCGGTGGTTATCGTGCGCGGCGACGGCAACGAGCTGATCGACGACGGCGGGCGGCGCTATCTGGACGGGGTCTCGTCGCTCTGGTGCAACGTCCACGGCCACAACCACCCGGCGCTGAACGCCGCCATCACCGCGCAACTCGAACAGGTGGCGCACACGACGCTGCTCGGCCTCACCAACGTGCCGGCGGTGCGCCTCGCCGCGCGCCTGGTGGAGCTGGCCCCGCCCGGCCTGACACGGGTCTTCTACTCCGACAACGGGGCGACGGCCGAGGAGGCCGCCATGAAGATGGCGCTCCAGTACTGGCACCTGGAGGGGGCGCCCGGGAAGAACCGCTTCGCCTCGCTCGTGCAGGCGTACCACGGCGATACGCTGGGGGCGGTCGGGGTCGGCTACTCCGAGACCTTCCACCGGTTCTTCAAGCCGGTGCTGGCCGACGCGCTGCGCCTGACGCCGCCGCATGTGCGGCGCTGGCGCGACCGTCTCTCGCACGCCGACGCGCTGCGGCTGGCGATCGCCGAGGTCCGCGACGCCATCGCCCGCGAGGCTGACGCCCTGGCCGCCGTCGTCGTAGAGCCACTCATGCAGGGCGCGGCCGGCATGTGGCCGCATCCGCCGGACTACCTGCGCGCGCTCCGGGAGGCGACCACCGAGGCCGGCGTGCTCCTCATCTGTGACGAGGTGGCCACCGGCTTCGGACGCACGGGCACGATGTTCGCGTGCGAGCAGGCCGGCGTCGCCCCCGACCTGCTCTGCGCGGCCAAGGGCATCACCGGGGGCTACCTGCCCCTGGCTGCGACGCTGGCGACCGAACGCATCCACGACGCGTTCCTGGGACCGCCCGCCGCGGGCCGCACGTTCTACCACGGCCACACCTACACCGGGAACCCGCTCGGATGCGCGGCCGCCCTCGCCAACCTCGACCTCTTCGCCCGCGACCGGACGCTGGACCGGCTCGGTCCGAAGATCGCCCGCCTCGAACGACTTCTCGCGGACGAGGTGGCGCCGCTGCCGCCGGTGGCCGACGTCCGGCAGTGCGGGGTCATGGTCGGCATCGAGCTTGCGGCGGACCCCGCCGAACGCCGCCCCTACCCCCCCGCCGACCGGATGGGCGCCCGCGTGACGGTGGAGGCGCGCCGGCGCGGGGTCATCGTGCGCCCGCTCGGCGACGTCGTCGTGCTGATGCCGCCGCTGTCGATCACCGGCGCCGAGATCGACCGGCTCGTGACCGTCGTCCGGGACGCCATAGCCGCGGTCACCGGCACGTGATGGCCGGCCTCTTCATCACCGGCACCGATACCGGGGTCGGCAAGACGTTCGTCGCGCGCGGCATCGCCGCGGCGCTGCGTGCGCGGGGCCGGCGCGTCGGCGTGCTGAAGCCGATCGAGACGGGCTGCGGCGGCGCCATCGACCGGCAGCCGGCCGACGCCCTCGCGCTGCGGGCGGCGGCCGGCAGCAACCTCCCCCTCGAACGCATCTGCCCCTATCGGCTCGACGCCCCGCTCGCCCCCGACGCGGCGGCGCGCCTGGAGGACGTGCGCATCGATCCCGCCGTGATCGCCGCGGCGTTCGGCGTTCTGGAGCAGGACCACGACGTCACCCTCGTCGAGGGCGCCGGCGGCCTGCTCGTCCCCATCCTGGACCGTTACACGATGGCCGATCTGGCCCGCGACCTCGACCTGCCGCTGCTCGTCGTCGTCGACTCGAAGCTCGGCGCCATCAACCACACCCTGCTGACGCTGGAAGCGGCGGCAGCCCGCAAGCTAACGGTGCGAGGCTACGTGCTCAACCATGCCTCGGCAGCGGACGAGGCGGCGGCCACCAATGCCTCCGTGCTGGCTCGCTGCACGGACGTGGCCTGCCTGGGCTCGATCAACTGGGCACCCTCCGCCGAACGGGACCCGGGCACGGTCGTCGCGCCGGCCATCGACTGGAACCTGCTCTTCACCGGCAAAGACGAGCATCGCCGGCCGACTGGAGCGTAACCGGGAGGCGCGCCAGCCCTGGCGGCAGGCGGCCCATGCCGGGCGGCGCTACGCACGCGCCGCGGCGGGCGTTTCTCCGTGCAGGCCGAGGCGCTCCAGAAAGGCGGCGTCCGCGTCCGGCTGGGGGTTGGGAGTGGTCAGGAGACGGTCGCCGAGGAAGATGGAGTTCGCTCCGGCCAGGAGGCAGAAAGCCTGGGTGACCTCCGCCATCTGCAAGCGTCCTGCACTGAGTCGCACCTTCGAGCCCGGCATCAGGATCCGAGCTGTGGCGATCATCCGCACGACGTCGTCCCAGGGAACCGGAGGACGGTCGGCGAGCGGCGTACCGTCCACGGCTACGAGCGTGTTGATCGGCACGCTCTCCGGCTGCGGGCGCTGCCGGGCGAGCTCGAACAGGAGATCGATGCGGTCGTCGTGACTCTCGCCCATCCCGAGAATGCCGCCGCAGCAGACCTTGATGCCGGCGTCCCGGACGTGGCGCAGCGTCTCGAGGCGGTCGTCGTAGTTCCGCGTGGTGACGATCGACTCGTAGAAGTCGCGCCCGCTGTCGAGATTGTGGTTGTAGTAGTCGAGCCCGGCTTCCCGCAGACGCTCGGCCTGCCCGCGATCGAGCATCCCGAGGGTGGCGCAACTCTCCAGACCTTGCGCCTTGATCGCGCCGACCATGGCGATGACCCGGTCGAACGCCGGGCCGTCGGTCGCCTGCCGCCACGCCGCGCCGATACAGAAGCGGTCCGCGCCGCCCGCCCGCGCCCGCGCCGCGGCGGTCGCGACCTCCGACACGCTCATCAGTCGGGTCGCTTCGACACCCGCGTCGTAGTGGGCCGACTGCGGGCAGTACGCGCAGTCCTCCGGGCAACCGCCGGTCTTCACGCTCAGCAGTGACGCGCACTGCACGGCCGCCGGATCATGGTGGCGCCGGTGCACGCCGGCCGCCTCATGGACGAGGTCGAGCAACCCGCGGCCATAGAGGGAGGCGACGTGGTCCCGGGTCAACGAGTCGTTTTCCATGGCTGCCGCGACGAGGGATCGGGCGTTCGACCGCATCCGGCCGACCGACTGCGAATTATAGTCGCCTTCACGCCGAAGATCCGTCGCGTCTGCCCCGCCCGCCGGTCGCCCTATAATTGAAGGTCATGTTCGACGGTCTGAGTCACGAAGCCCTGGCGGCGCGCGAGCGCGCGCTGTCCGCGGAGTTCGAGTCGCTGAAGCGCGCCGGTCTCGCGTTCGATCTGACGCGCGGCAAGCCGAGCCGCGAGCAGGTGGCGCTCTCGGACGGCCTGGAGGACGTTCTCCGGGGAGACTACCGCCTCGCCGACGGAACGGACGCCCGCAACTACGGCGGCCTGCTCGGCATCCCGGAGGCCAGGCGCCTCGGCGCCGAGCTGCTCGGCGTGCGGCCGGAGGAGACCATAGCCGGGGGGAACGCCAGCCTCACGTTCATGCACCAGTACCTGCTGCACGCCTGGCTGAACGGGCCGCTCGGCCCCGAGACGGCCTGGCGGCGCGAGCCCGGCCCGCTGAAGTTCCTCTGCGTCGTGCCGGGCTACGACCGGCATTTCACGATCACCGAGAGCCTCGGCTTCGAGCTGGTCAACGTGCCGATCACCGGCAGCGGGCCCGACATGGACCGTGTCGAAGCGCTCGTCGCGGACGACCCGCGCATCAAGGGCATCTGGTGCGTGCCGAAGTACTCGAATCCGACCGGAGACGTCTACTCGGACGAGGTGGTCGAGCGTTTTGCGCACCTGGCGCGGCGGGCCGGCCCGAACTTCCGCATCCTGTGGGACAACGCGTACGCCGTGCACGATTTCGACGACGATCCCCCCGTGCTGGCGAACCTGATGGAACGCTGCCGCGCGGCGGGCACCGCGGACAGCGTGGTCCTGTTCGCGTCCACCTCGAAGATCACCCGCGCGGGAGCGGGCATCGCGTTCATGGCGGCCTCGGCCGCCAACCTCGCGTCGTTCAGCAGATTCCTCGGGGTGCAGACGATCGGCCCCGACAAGATCAACCAGCTCCGCCACGTCCGCTTCCTGCGGGACGGCGAAGGCATCCGCGCGCACATGCGGCGGCAGGCGGCCATCGTCCGGCCGAAGTTCGAGCGGGTGCTCCACCACCTGCAGGCAGGGCTCGCGGCCGACGGCCTGGCATCGTGGAGCCGGCCGCGCGGCGGGTACTTCCTCTCCGTCGACGCGCCGGAGGGACTGGCCGCCGAGATCGTCAGGCTGGCCGGCGAGGCGGGGGTGAAGCTGACCCCGGCCGGGGCGACCTTCCCGCACGGGCGGGACCCGCGCGACTCCAACATCCGACTCGCGCCGACCTACCCGTCGCTCGACGAGATCGACCAGGCCATGCCGGTGTTCGTCACCGCGGTGGCGCTGGCCGCGGCGCGGCGGCAACTCCAGCAGGGCGCGGTCCACGCCTGACGGCCGGATCGCGCAGAGCAGCCAATGAACGTCATGCGAAGCCGGGTTCCTGCGCGACTGTCCACGCTCGCCGTTCTCATCGGCGGGGCCGTCCCGGCGCTCGCGGCCGGCCAGGCCGCAGTGACCTATGACGACGTGGCGCCGCTGCTGAGCGAGAACTGCGTCCGCTGCCACCGTCCGGGCGGCCTGGGCCCGTTCAGCCTGGCCACCTACGACGAGGCGCGGGCGCGCGCCGAGCGGATCGCGGAGATGGTCGTCGCGCGTCGGATGCCCCCCTGGCAGCCGGCGCAGGCCTATGCGGCGAGCGCCTTCGAGGGCGAACCGCAACTCACCGGCGCCGACGGCGACCTTCTCCGGCGCTGGGCCGCAGCCGGCGCCCCGGCCGGCAGCGGGCGCGGCGCGGCGCCGCCCGCGCCCGGCGTCGAGTGGCCGCTCGGAGAGCCGGACCTCGTCGTTTCGATGCCCGCTGCCTACACCGTGGCGGCTGGCAACGGCGTCGAGTACCGCAACTTCGCCCTGCCGGTGGAGATCGCCGCGCCCCGCTGGGTGCGCGCCGTGGATGTCCGAACGGACCCGGCGGCGCAGGCCGTCCTGCAGCGCGCCCAGGTGACGCTGGACGACACCGCAACCGGGAGCCGGCTTCAGGAGGAGCAGGAGGCTCCGGGCTATCCCGGCCTCGCCCCCGACCACGGGCGTTTCCCGCCCGGCGACTTCCTGGTCTGGGCCGGCGGGCGCCGGACCGCTCCGGCCGCGGCAAACTTGGCGTGGCAGCTCGATCCGGGCACCGACCTCCTGCTGCAGCTCGGCCTCCGGTCGCGCGGACAGCCGGTCGACGTACGGGCCTCCATCGGACTGTACTTCGCGGACGATCCGCCGGCGCGGCGAGCCCTCGGCGTGATACTCGACGCGCCGGCGCTCGACATCCCGGCCGGCGAGCCTGCGCACGTCGTCGAGGACCGCTACATCCTGCCTGTCGCGGTCGACGTGACCGGCGTCTACGCCTACATGCACCGTCTGGGCAGGGCGGTCGAAGTCATGGCCGAGGCTCCCGGAGAACCCGCTCGGGGCCTGCTGCGCATCGACGACTGGCGCTTCGACTGGCAGGACGGCTACCGCTACGCGGAGCCGATCCGCCTGCCCGCGGGGACCCTGTTGCGAGCCCAGTTCAGCTTCGACAATTCGGGCGCGCATCCGCACGCCCCGGCGATCCCGCCGGTCCGCGTGCGGTACACCCCGGACGACAACTCCGTGCGAGCCGAGGCCTTCCTGCAGGCCGTGCCCGTCAGTCCCGACGACGAAGCGGAGCTGGTCCGGACGCTGAGCCTGAAGCAGGCCCGCAACGACCTGCTCGGCCTGCAGGCGATGCTGCGGGTGGATCCGGACGACTACCGGAGCCATACCGACCTGGCGGCCCGTTACCTGACCCTGGGCCAGAGAGATCTGGCCCGGCAGCACCTGGACCGGGCGCTGGCCCTGGCCCCGGAGCACGCGACGGCGCACTACAACCTGGGCTCGCTGCTGGTAGTGGAAGGCGATACGGCAGGCGCCATCGACGCGTTCCGCGAGGCGGTGGCCCAACGGCCGCGGTACGCCGCCGCGCACAACAACCTGGGCGCCCTGCTCGCCGCCACCGGCTCGTTGGACGACGCGATCGTCTACTACCGCCTCGCGCTGCAGTTCGGAACGCGCGATGCCAGCGCCCACTACAACCTGGCGAACGCGCTGCTCTCGACGGGGGAGACCGAGGAGGCGATAACCCATTTCCGCGAGGCGCTCACCCTCACGCCCGACGACGCGGACGTGCACACCAATCTCGCGCGCGCCCTCGTCGCCACCGACGATCTCGCCGGCGGGGTCACCCACTACCGGCGTGCCCTCGACCTGAACCCGCGGATTCCCCTGGCGCTGGTCGGTCTGTCCTGGCTGCGGGCGGCGGCGCCCGACGCGGCGATCCGCTCGTCGTCCGAGGCTCTCTCGCTGGCCCAGCAGGCGGTCGCGCTGATCGGCGGCGACCACCCGGAGGTCCTCGACACGCTGGCCGTGGCCTACGCCGCGGTGGGCCGCTTCGACGACGCGCTGTCGACGGCGCGCCGCGCCGCCGAAGCGGCCCGCGGCACCGCCTTCGCCCGGCTCGTACCGGCCATCGAGGGGCGCATCCGCCTCTTCCTCACCTTCCGGCCCTACCGCATGCCGGTCCCGGAACCCTGATCGCCCCTGGCCGACCGACACGCCGCCCGGACGAAGGCCTCGACCGCCGGGAACCCGGACTCCACGGGCACCGCATCCGGCAGCCCGGGCACGTCACCGCGGTTTGCCAGCCACGCGATGCACGGGCGTCCGTAACGGACCGCCAGACGAGCCTCGCTCGCCGTGCCCACCGAGCCGGGCAGGACGATGACGACGTCCGACGTGAGCACGTTCAGGTGGTTCCGCGAGGCCGCGCCGGCGCCGTGCGCGCCGACCTCGGGCAGATGCGTGCGAACGGCGATCTCCACCCACGGATTCGGATACCCCGGCCGCGCGGCGCCGGCGCTGTCGCCCCCCGCGGCAGGCAGAATGCCGATGGCGAGGCCGCGGCGCTCCTCCACGCCGACGAATGCCTCGGTGACCGCGGCCATCACGCCCGCTCCGCCGCCCGTCAGCAGGTGATACCCGGCCCGCGCGATCCACTCGCCGACGCGGCGGGCGCGCTGCACGTGCGGCTCGCGGCCGGACCCCATCACCCCGACGACCGGCCGCCGCTGCAGGAGCTCCATCGGCGCCCACTATAATGTCCTCATGCGGAGCCAGCGGCCGCGCGAGGCGCCAACCCCGTTCCCGCTCGTCCTGCTCGCGACCTGTCTGACCGCCGCGTGCGGCGCCGGAGGCGCGTCCTCCGATGCAGCATCGGGGATGGAGACCGTGCAGCTCGTCGTCGAGCACCGGTCCGAGTGGCGGCAGCTCTGGATCGAGGGTACGACCGACCTGCCCGACGGGGCGTTCGTCGACTTTCAGGTGGCGCACGAGATGAGCGACACCACGCCTGCGGACGAATGGCCGGCCACCAACCTGATCGAGTCCGGGCGGGCATCGGTGGCGGAGGGCCACTTCTGGACGCGGATCAACACGTTCAACTGGCCCCGCGGCAGCGTACGCATCGTGGTGCAGTTCCCCCTGCCCCCGCAGCCAGCGGACGTCGAGGCGCGCTACGGCGCGTTCGGCGAGCGCCTCGCCGGCGACAACGTCGTCACCGTGGCGGGCGCGAAGGTGGTCGAAGTCGAGCACGTCTTCGACCACCGCCGGTAACCGACTCCATCGGGTCACCGGCGAGACGCCGGATGTGGTAGCGTGTCTGACGGCGTTCGAAACGACGCCGGCCGGCGGGGCGTGGCGCAGTCCGGTAGCGCGCCTGCTTTGGGAGCAGGAGGTCCCGAGTTCGAACCTCGGCGCCCCGACCATTCGCATCGACCGCGCAGACACCCGACCCGGTTCCCGCACAACGGCAGGGGCCTCTGCGGCGCGCTCCAATGACTCCGTCCCCGAGCCGATCACCGCTGCTGGTCTTTCTCGTGCTGGGGGTCGGCGTGCTCGCCGTCGAGCGCTGGCTGGCGGACGGGAACAGCGAGGAGCGTGTCGTCACGGTCACCGGCGAGCAGGTGGACGCGCTCCGCGCCCGTTGGGACGCGCAGTGGGGCCGGCCGCCGACCGATCGGGAACTGCAGGGCCTGCTCGACGAGGCGGTCCGGGAAGAGATTCTCTATCGCGAGGCGCTGCGGCTGAGGCTCGACCGCGACGACCCGATCGTGCGCCGCCGGCTCGCCGAGAAGATGACCTTCATGCTGGAAGACAATGCGCAACTGCCGGCACCCGGCGCCCGCGAGGTGGAAGCCTACTTCGCAGCGCACGCCGAGCGGTACCGCGAGCCGCAGCGGACGACCTTCCGGCACGTCTATCTGAGCGGCGACCGGCGGGCGGACCCGCAGCGCGACGCGGCGGATCTGCTTCGCGTGGTGCGCGACGGAGCGGACGGCTGGAGACGGGCCGGCGACCCGTTTTCGCTGCTGAGAGAGTACACGGACCGGACCGACCGGGAGATAGCGGAACTGTTCGGGGCAGACTTCGCGGCGGCGCTCGACGGCCTTCCGGCCGGGGAGTGGCACGGGCCGCTCGATTCCGCGCTGGGTTCGCACCTGGTCCAGGTGCTGAACAGGAGGACGCCGCGGCGTCCGGCGCTCGACGACGTGCGGGAGCGGGTCGTCCCGGATCTGGTGGCGGCGCAGCGTCGGGATCAGAATCGGGCCGCGTTGCGGGCGCTGCGGGAACGCTACGACCTCCGGACGCCCGCCGCGGAGCGACCGTAGGGACATGTCCGCTTCGACATGGGCGACCGCGAAGCCGCGGGCCGCACACCGCGCCGGGCGCCGGCTGCCGTTTGTTCTCCTGGCATCGCTCGCCCTTCCCGCAGCTCTCGGCGCCCACGAAGTGCGGCCCGCCTACCTCGAGGTGACGGAGGTATCCGCCGGACGCTTCGAGGTGCTCTGGAAGCAGCCGATCCTGCCGGACGACGACCCCGGACTCGTCCTCCGGCTGCCGATCGCGCCACGATTCCCCGCGCACTGCCGGGAGACCGGCCGCGCGCTCCCCGACCTGACGGCGGCTGCCCTCATCGAGCGCTGGACGCTGACCTGCGGCGAGATGGGGCTCGCGGGCGCGGAGATCTCCATCGACGGCCTGCCGCGCACCCTTACCGACGTCCTGCTCCGGGCGCGCCTGCTGGACGGGACGTCCGTCGACCACCTTCTCCGCTCGGAGGCGCCGCGCGTGGTCCTGTCCGCGGAGTCGACCGGCGGGGCATCGGTACCCACCTACCTGGTGCTCGGCATCGAGCACCTGCTGTTCGGATTCGACCACATCCTGTTCGTCGTGGGCCTGTTGTTCTTCGTACGCCGGCCGCTGCAACTCGTGCAGGTCGTGACGGCGTTCACCGCGGCGCACAGCGTCACTCTGGCGCTGTCGTCGCTGGGGGTCGTCAGGCTTTCGCAACGGCCGGTCGAGGCCGTGATCGCGCTCAGCATCCTGTTCCTGGCCGTCGAGCTGGCCCGCGGCGCGCGGCGAGAACGGTCGGCGATGGCGCGCTCGCCATGGGCGATCGCCTTCGGTTTCGGTCTGCTGCACGGCTTCGGGTTCGCCGGCGCGCTGGCCGAGATCGGGCTCCCCGAGTCGGCCCGCGCGACGGCCCTGCTGTTGTTCAACGTGGGAGTCGAGATCGGACAGCTCGCCATCGTCGGGGCGCTGCTAGCGCTGCTGCAAACGGTTAGAATCTGGCGGGTCCCGGTGCCCGCGTTCGCCGCGCAGATGCCGATCTACGTCATGGGCACGGTTTCCGCCTACTGGTTCGTCGAACGGGTGCTGTCGATGGTGTCGGCCGCGCCGTGATCGCCGCACCTGCTCGGACCGCGTTGGAGGTGTCATGCCGCGTCACGACCACCGTTCAGGAGTTTCTCTCGCACCCCGTCGACGGATTGCCGCACGACTCGGCGCCGTCGCGCTGCTGGGGCTGACGCTTGCGGGCTGCGGCGGCGACGAGGGTCGCGTCGCCGCCGCGGCGCCGCGGAACGCCGCCGCATCCGCCAGTCCCGCCGAGTCGGCCGGCGCCGCCGCGACGGTTCCCGACCCGCTGCGCAACGTCTACTTCGGCGACCTCCACACGCACACCAACTTCTCCTACGACGCGTTCCTAAACGGCACGCGGGCCACCCCGGACGACGCCTACCGCTACGCGCAGGGCGAGCCGCTGACCCACGCGGCCGGATTCGAGATCCAGCTCGACAGGCCGCTGGACTTCTTCGCGGTCACCGACCACGCCAGCTTCCTGGGCATGCTGCCGGCGATGCTGGATCCCGGGCAGGAGGCGTCGCGGCACCCGGACGCCGAGCTGGCGCGGCGCATCGCCGCCGGCGAGCTGACCGGCGCCGAGCGGGGCGCGGCGTACGCGGACATCCGGGCCCACACCCTGGGAACGCGCGACGGCCTGCTCGACCTCGACGTGGTGCGCTCCGCCTGGCGCGAGACCATCGCAGCGGCCGAGCGCCACAACGATCCGGGCCGTTTCACCACCTTCATCGCCTACGAGTTCACCGGCAGCCCCGAGAACCAGAACCTGCACCGCAACGTGATCTTCCGCGGCAGCGCGGCGCCCGAGGTGCCGTTCAGCCGTCTCGACTCGTTCAATCCGGAGGCGCTGTGGGCGTGGATGGACCGCAACCGCGAGGCGGGAATGGAGGCCCTGGCCATCCCGCACAACTCGAACGGCTCCAACGGCCTGATGTTCCGGCTGGCGACCTACGCCGGCGAGCCGCTCGACGCCGCCTACGCCGAGACGCGCACGCGCAACGAGCCGCTGGTGGAGATCACCCAGACCAAGGGCACCTCCGACACCCATCCGGCCCTCTCCCCCAACGACGAGTGGGCGGACTTCGAGATCTGGTCCTACCGCATCGGCGGCGGCACCACACCGAGCCAGCCGTCCGGCAGCTACGTGCGCGAGGCCTACCTGAACGGCCTGCGCCTGGAGGAGGAACGCGGGATCAACCCGTTCCGCTTCGGGCTCGTCGGGGCCACCGACAACCATGCCGGCTCGGGCGCGCCGAGCGAGTCCGACTACTTCACCGCCGGCGGCCGCCCGCAGCGGGGCGCCTCGATACCGTTCGACCCGCCGCGGCCGGACGGCAGCCTCTACAGCGCCTCGCCGCTCGGGGCGATCCGCGGCGCGTCGGGCCTGACCGGAGTGTGGGCGGAGGAGAACACGCGCGAGTCGATATACGACGCCTTCCGGCGCAAGGAGACGTTCGCCACCACCGGGCCGCGCATGCGGCTGCGGTTCTTCGCCGGCTACGACTATGCGGACGACCTCGCGGACGACCCGGACCTCGTTGCGGCGGCCTATGCCGGCGGCGTCGCCATGGGCGGCGAGCTGGCCGCACCGGGCCGGCGCGTCCCGAGGTTCCTGGTCTGGGCGAGCCGCGATCCGGAAAGCAACCCGCTGGCCCGGCTCCAGGTCATCAAGGGCTGGCTCGAGGACGGCGAGACGCACGAACGGGTCTACGATGTCGCCTGCTCGGACGGCGCGTCGGTGGACCCGGAGACGCACCGCTGCCCCGACAACGGCGCCACCGTGGACCTCGGCACCTGTATCGCGAGCGATGACGCCGGCGACGCCGAGCTGCGCACGCTGTGGGCCGATCCCGACTTCGATCCGGCGCAACGCGCCATCTACTACGTGCGGGCGCTCGAGAACCCCTCCTGCCGCTGGTCCACCTGGGAGGCGGTCCGCGCCGGCGTGGAGCCGCGTCCCGATCTCCCGGCCACCATCCAGGAGCGGGCCTGGTCGTCGCCGATCTGGGTCACGCCCTGACCGTCACGGCCCAACCCATCGGAACCTGGCGGCGCCGCGAGGCGGCGCCAGCCGCGCGTACGCAGCACGCGGCCGGCGGGGTGATCGCCGGCATGCTCGCCCTGGCGATTGCCGGCGCCGTGTGGCCGGCGGTGCCGGACGTGTCGGCGGCGATGCTCGCGTGGGTGGCGCTGGCGCTGCTCTGGCCGGGGATCGGCCGCCGGCAGCAGCTTCAGGCGCTGGTGTTCATCGCCGTGGGTCTGGCCGCCCTGCTCTGGGGCGCCAGCCGCGGGGCGCCGCTGCGTCTCGACAGCCTCCTGGGCCAGAACCAGCCGATCCTGTCGATGCTGGCCTCGATCACCCTGCTGCGGCTGCTGAACCGCCCGCCGCGCACGAACGATCCCGAGTTGCCGCGCGGCGTGGGCGCCTACCTGCAGAGCATGTTCGGCATTCACGCGTTCGGGTCGGTCATCAACATCTCGGCCGTGATCATCATGTGCGACAGGCTGACGCGCATGCGGCCGCTGGGGTTCGAACAGGCGCAGCTCTTCAGCCGGGCGTTCAGCGCGGTCGCCTTCTATTCCCCGTTCATCGGCGGCGTCGCCCTGGCCCTGTCCTACACGCCCGGGTCGAGCCCGCTGGTGATGATGCTGTTCGGCCTGCCGCTGGCCGCGGCCGCCTTCCTGCTGCTGTACTGGTTCGCGCGCAGGGGCCGGGCCGAAGATGTGGAGGGCTTCCGGGGGTACCCGCTGCATCCGCAGGATCTGAAGGTGCCGCTGGCGCTCGGCGCCGGGGTCCTCGTCGCCTCCGTGGCGATGCCCGGCTACTCGGTGCTGACCCTGATCACCATGGTCACGCCCGCGGTGGTCGTGGGAGTCCTGCTCAAGCGCCGCGGCGTACGCGGTCTGCGGCCGGCGCTCGCGGAGTACGTGCGGGAGCGCGCGCCGCAGATGGGCGGCGAGCTGGCGCTGTTTCTCGGCGCCGGCATGCTGGCGGCGGGGGTGGTCGCCGCCGCGGGAGCGGGCGACTGGACGATCCTTCCGCGCCTGGACGCCTTCCACGCGAGCCTGCTGGTGCTGGCCTGCATCGTGACCTCGCTGATCTGCATCCACCCGGCGGTGCTGGTCGGGGTCACGGTGGCGCTTGTGGAGACCATCGAGGTGGACCCGACGCTGCTCGCCACGGCCTTCGCGATGAGCTGGGGCCTCGGGTGCGCCGTCAACCCGCTGTCGGGCGTCAACGTGGTGCTCGCCACCCGCTACGGCGCCGACAACTGGCGCATCGCGCGCAGCAACGTGCCCTTCAGCGCCGCCCTGTTCGTCGTGGCGGTGGGACTGCTCTACCTGTACGAGTTCACGCGGCTGTAGATCAGAAGAACGCGCGCGCATGCCACGAATCGGACGCCGGCACCTCCCACCGTCCGGCCCGCACGTCGCCCAGGCTGGTCAGCGTGTTGTTGAACACGGTGGTGCCGGGACCGACCTCGCCCGCCTCGGCCAGCTCCGCGAACGCATCCCGCGGCACCCGGGCGATCTCCTCACCTTGCCGGAACAGCACGGGGGCATGGTCGACGAGTTCCACCCCGATCTCCTGCTGCAGCGCCTTCATCTGCCGGACGAGGGCATCGACGGAGCAACCGGAGGGGCCGGCCGCGCGCTGGTCCACCGCGACGAAGAGGAACTGGTCGTACTCCAGGGCACGACCCGCGGTCAGCGGCATCCCGTGCGCCCCCCACTGATCGATGAAGGCATCGACCTCGGACAGCAACCGTGCCCGTTCCGGCCCGCTCAGCCTTCGCTCCGCCGAGAAGATCCAGACTCGTGCATCCTCGGGCAACTCATCGAACGCAATCCGCGGCATCCGCTCCTCCTCCCCTCAGGGCTCTCATTAGAATACAGCCCGTGACCACCCGCACCCACGACGCGGCATCGCCGGCCGGCGCTGCGGTCCAACCCGCCGTACAGGCTGCCGTGGCCGCCCATACGATCCCAGCGACGACGCACGGCCGCTATCTCGTCGCGCCGGCCGACGGGCCGGGGCCGGCGCCGCTGCTGGTCGGGTTCCACGGCTACGGCGAGCACGCCGAGCGTCATCTGGCCGAGCTCGACCGTATTCCCGGGGCCGCGCGGTGGACGCGGGCGGCGGTGCAGGCTCTCCACCGGCACTACAGCGACAGCCGCCGGCACGTCGTCGGAAGCTGGATGACGCGCCAGGACCGCGAGCTGGCCATCGCCGACAACATCGCCTACGTCCGCGACGTGGTCGGCGCCGTGCGGAGGACGCGCGAAACGACCGGTACGCTCGTCTACTGCGGCTTCTCGCAGGGCGCCGCCATGGCCTACCGCGCCGGACTGCGCGCCGGACACGCCTGCCGCGGCATCATCGCGCTGGCGGGCGACGTACCGCCGGACCTGCGGGCGGACCCCGACCTCGCGTGGCCGCCGGTCCTCATCGGCCGGGGCCGCCTGGACGCGTGGTACACCCAGGAGAAAATGGACGTCGACCTCGCCTTCCTGGAGAGCGCCGGCGCGCCGGTCACGCCGCTCGTCTTCGACGGCGGCCACGAGTGGACGGACGACTTCCGTGCGGAGGCGGGGCGATTCCTGGGAGGACTCGCGTGATGGCCGCGCCCTTCACCGTCACTCTCGCGGCCGGCGAGTCGGTCAGCGCGCTCGACTACCCCGCCGACGCGCGGCCGGCGGCGGCCGGCACGACCGTTGTACCCGAGACGACGCTCGTCCTCGCCCACGGCGCCGGCGCGCCGCAGACCCACCCGTTCATGACCGCCTTCGCGCGGGGCCTGTCGAGCCGCGGTATCGGCGTGGTCACCTTCAACTTCCTCTACAAGGAGCGGGGGCGCCGCGCCCCGGACCCGCCCGCCCGCCTCGAAGCGTGCTACCGGTCCGTTATCGCGGCGGTGCGCGAACGCGAGTCGGTCGCCGGCCGCCGCCTCCTGGTCGGCGGAAAATCCATGGGCGGGCGCATCGCGTCGCAGGTGGTCGCCGCCGACACGCGCGACGGGGTCTCGTCCGGCGTCGATGGTCTGGTCCTGCTCGGCTATCCGCTGCATCCGCCGGGCCGGCCGGAGAAGTTACGCGATGCGCACCTGCCGGCGATCACCGCGCCGATGCTGTTCGTGCAGGGTAGCCGGGACACGTTCGGCACCCCCGACGAGCTCCGCCCGGTGCTCGCCGCCTGCCCCGCCGCGGAGCTGTTCGTCGTCGACGGCGGGGATCATTCCTTCAAGGTTCGCGGAAAGAACGCGCCGGCGGAAGCGGAAGTACACGCGCGCGTCCAGGACGCGATCGGCGACTGGATCGGCCGGCATCTCAGTTCCAGCGGCAAGTGAGACCGAGAGCGCGGACAAGACCCAATTTGCCTTGACTTCGCACCGGGTCAGGCGCAGCATGGCTTCCGGGTGCTGAACGGCCGCGCGGTGCGGTTGTCCAGACCGAGAACGCGAACATCGTCAGGTAGACGTCGGTCGTCGTCGAGCCCGTAACCGGAAAGCGAGTTGCCGGGCAGATGCATGGCGTCGTCGTTCGCGAGCCTTCGTGCGGACTTGCCCGCTCCCGGCAGGCGGCTGCCCGCCACCTGCACCCCGCCCGCATCGTTAGGATCCGGCCGCCCTCGTGCGGTCGCCCTTCGCATCTCTCGTTCTGCTCCCGTAAACCGGCAAGGAGGCGTAGCGATGACTCGTAGCCCCTTGGACATGTCCCTGACGAGCCGCGCGACCCCGCGCGCCCGCCACGACCTGACTGTCCTGTCGAGAAGCCCCCGTTCGAGCGACGCCCGCCGCATCGCGTCGGCGATCATCGGCGCGGTGCTGATCCTGCCCGTCGCCGCTGCGGCGCAGCAGTCCTCTGGCATCGCCGGCTCGGTGACCGACGACACCGGCGGCCTGCTGCCCGGCGTGACCGTCGAAGTCGCCAGCCCGGCCCTGATCGAGGGCTCCCGCACCGTCTTCACGGACGGCCAGGGCAACTACAACGCCATCAACCTGATACCGGGGGAGTACTCGGTCACCTTCACGCTGCCGGGGTTCTCCACGGTCATCCGGGAGGGCGTCGTGCTGACGGCGGGGTTCACCGCCAACATCGACGCCGAGATGGCGGTGGGCGGCATCGAGGAGACGATCACGGTCACCGGGGCGAGCCCGCTGGTCGACATCCAGAACACCGTCGCCCAGCAATCGCTGACGACCGAGCAGCTCGAGACCCTGCCGACCGGGTTGAAGGCCGTGGCGTCGTCGCTCATCTCGCTCGTCCCCGGGGTGACCGGCACCGCCGACGTCGGCGGGACGTCGGGTCTCTACCGGGCCAACGGCCAGAGCGGCGCGCTGTTCTTCCATGGCAAGAGCGACTCCGAGATGCTGTTCGACGGGATGGGCATCGCCGACCCGAACGGGGTGTCGATCATCTACATGGTGAACACGGCGTTCTCGTCGGAAACGGTCCTGGAAACGAGCGGCGGCAATGCCGAAAGCAAGGCGACGCTGGTGATGAACCTGATTCCCGAAGAGGGCGGGAACCAGTTCTCGGGCATGTTCGACGCGCGCTATTCCAATGACAGCCTGCAGGCCGACAACCTGGATCAGGGACTGATGGACCAGGGTGTGACCTTCACCAACGAGATGCTGAAGTTCTACAACGTCGACGCGACCCTCGGCGGCCCGATCGCCGAGGACCGGGTGTGGTTCTTCGCGGCGTCCCGCGCCGCCCGCAACAAGAACACCGTGCCCGGCCCGTTCTTCAACACCAGCATCGGGAGCCCGACGTTCGAATACACGCCCGACGAGAGTCGGAAGGCGTACCGCACGGAGTGGATGCGGAGCGTCGGCGGACGGATCACGTGGCAGGCCTCGGAGAGAAACAAGATCGGCGTCTTTGCCGACTTCCAGTCGTTCTTCAATCGGGGCCGGGGCGAGTTCTACTCGCCGGAAGCCTTCGTCCACCAGTACAACCTCTCGCCCGAGCAGTTGTACCAGACCACCTGGACGTCGCCGGTGTCGAGCCGGCTGCTGCTCGAGGCCGGCTTCTCGAACATGCGCGGCCGGTGGCCCTACCCGTCGCCCGGAGACGGCGAGTTCGCGTCGGCGCCGGACGCAGTCCACCTCCGGGAGCTGACCACCGGTTTTCGGTGGAACGCCCGGCAGTACTACTCCGACCACATCAAGAAACACCGCTACTCCGAGCGGGGCTCGCTCTCCTACGTCACGGGGTCGCATGCCTTCAAGGCCGGCTTCCAGTTGGAGCACGGCATCTCCGAGTTCCAGCAGGAGATCCACGGCGACGTGTGGTACCACCTCCGGAACGGGCTGCCGAGCCGGATAACCCAGCATGCGACATACGCCGACGACCCCCGCAAGGAGCACCTGACCCCCCTGGGCATCTTCGTCCAGGACCAGTGGACGCTGCCCCGCATGACGCTCAACCTCGGCGTGCGCTTCGACCGCTTCAACGGCCGCGTGCCGGCCCAGAGCTTCCGCGCCACCCGGTTCGTTCCGGCGCGCGAATACGCCGAGATCGCGGACGCCGTCCGGTTCACGGACATCAATCCGCGGATCGGCGTCGCGTACGATCTGGCCGGCAGTGGCCGGACCGCCCTGAAGTTCGCCCTCGGGCGCTACGTGGAGACGGCGTTGAGCGGTCTGGTCACGAACCTCAACCCGCTCGTGACCTCGGTGAACAGCGTGACGCGCACCTGGAACGACGACAATCTCAACTTCGTGCCGGATTGCGCTCTGACCAACTTCGGCCAGAACGGCGAGTGCGGGCCCATCAGCGACCTCAACTTCGGTCTGGACCGGCCCGGCGCGACCATCTACGACGACTCGATCACCCAGGGCTTCGGCAACCGGAACTACACCTGGGACATGTCGGCGGAAGTGGTGCACGAGCTGGCCGCCGGCGTCTCGCTGACCGCCGGCTACTATCGCAACTGGGCCGGCAACTGGCGGGCCCGGGACAACATCCTCGTGGGTCCGGAGGACTTCGATCCCTACTGCGTCACCGCGCCGATGCATCCGCAACTGCCGGGCGGCGGGGGCTACGAGATCTGCGGTCTCTACGACGTGAAGCCCGAGAAGTTCGGGCAGAACCAGACGGTGGCGACCGAGGCGGGGCAGTTCATCTCGGGAGCCGCCGGGGTCACCTGCGGCGAGCAGCGCACGTCGTCCGGCCGCGCCCCGTTCGCCGGCAGGAACTGCGGCACGTCGGACTTCTTCGGCGTCAACATCGACACGCGGTTCCTCAACGGCGCGCAGCTCGGCGGGGGCTTCGACACCGGTCGGACGGTCATCAACACCTGCTTCACGATCGATTCGCCGCAGGCCCTGCTGAACTGCGACACCCGGATCCCGTTCAGCGCGCACCACAACTTCAAGATGTTCGGCAGCTACCCCCTGCCCTACGACATCTCGTTCAGCGGCTCGTTCCGGACCGTGGCCGGGAGACCGATCGACGCGGACTGGCGCGTGCCCAACGACCTGATCGCGCCGTCGCTCGGGCGGAACCTGGCGGCGTGCGGCACGCGGACGGAGTGCACCTCGACGGCGGCCGTGCCGCTGATCGCGCCGTATACGCAGTTCCTGGACCGGCGCAACGTGCTCGACCTGCGGTTCTCGAAGGCCGTGGACGCCGGCGGGGCCCGGGTGACGTTCAATCTCGACATCTACAACATGTTCAACGGCAACCAGGTACTGGGGGTCAACGAGCGGTTCGGTTCCCGCTGGCTCGTGCCGGCGTCGCTGCAGAACAACGAGGTGGATTCGATCCTTGCGGGCCGGTTGATTCACGTCGGCGGCTCGCTGGAATTCTAGGGAGAGAGTACGCCACCATCGTCCGCATGCGCATCAGGCTTCCGGGGGCTCGTGGCGACACCCGCGCAGGGTCTCACCACGGGCTCCTTCTTCTCCGGCGCCTGATAGCCTCCGCGGCCCGCGATGGCAAGACTCACGCTGAGTTTCGCCACCGGCTCCTGGCCGCGTTCGTGGCGGTGGCGCTGCTTCCGGGCTGCGGTGCCGAGACGCCGGACGCGGGTGCGTCCGGCGCGTCCGAGGGAAGCGAGCTTCGCACGATCGCGGGCGATGCCGGGCGTCCCCGGCCGGAGAACGGGTCCGATTGGTTCACGGACCGCGCCGAAGAGACCGGCCTCGACTTCGTGCACTTCAACGGCATGTCGGGGGAGTTCTACTTTCCCGAGATCATGCCGCCCGGCGTCGGGGTGCTGGACATCGACAACGACGGCGACCTCGACGTCTACCTCGTGCAAGGACAGTTGCTCGGCACGGGAACGGTCGACGAGGCCCTGTTCCCGCCGCCGGGATCGCTCCCGCTCACCGGCCGCCTGTACCGCAACGATCTGACGGTGCAGCCGGACGGGACCCGCACGCTGCGGTTCACCGACATTACGGAAGCAAGCGGGATAGATGCGCGCGGGTACGGGATGGGGCTGGCCACCGGCGATGTCGACAACGACGGCCGGGTCGACCTCTACCTCACGAATCTCGGCCCGAACCAGCTCTTTCGCAACAATGGCGACGGAACGTTCAGCGACGTGTCACGACAGAGTGGCCTCGACGACCCGGGATGGGGCATCTCGGCGTCGTTCGTGGACTACGACCGCGACGGATGGCTGGATCTCTACGTGGGCAACTACGTGGACTACAGCACCGAAACGGAAAGGGAATGCCCCAGCGAAACGGGCCGGCTCGGCTATTGTGTGCCACAGGTGTACCGAGCGCAGCCCGACAGGCTCTATCGGAACCGGGGCGACGGCAGCTTCGTCGACGTCACGGCCACCGCCCTGGCGACGAGCACATTCGGGCCCGCCCTCGGCGTGTCGACCGCCGACTTCAACGGCGACGCGTGGCTGGACATCTACGTCGCCAACGACGGCGAGGCGAACCAGTTGTGGATGAACCGGCGGGACGGAACGCTCGTCGACACGGGACCGCTGTCGGGCACGGCCCTGAACGGCAACGGCAACGCCGAGGGAAGCATGGGCGTGGACGCCGGCGACTTCGACAATGACGGGGACGAAGACCTGTTCATGACCCACCTGACCACCGAGACGAACACGCTCTATGTCAACGACGGCACCGGACTGTTCGAGGACCGGAGCGCGCTTTCGGGTCTCGGGCCGCCGAGCCTCCGGTTGACCGGCTTCGGGACCGCCTGGCTCGACTTCGACAACGACGGTTGGCTCGACGTCCTGACCGTCAACGGCAGAGTGAGCCGAACGGAGGAGCGCGCCAACGAACCGTTCCCGTACGATCAGCCGAAGCAACTGTTCCGCAATCTCGGCGACGGCCGGTTCGAGGAGGTCACCGGCCGGGCCGGCGCGACGTTCGCGACCTCCGAGGTGGGGCGCGGGGCCGCCTTCGGCGACGTGGACAACGACGGCGACATGGACGTGCTGGTCGGCAACGACAGCGGACGGGTCCGCCTGCTCGTCAACCAGGTGGAGCGCGCGCACCACTGGCTGGGGCTGCGGCTGGTCGGGGGCGCCGAGGCCCCGCGCGACATGTTGGGCGCCGGAGTCGAGGTCGCGACGAGCGACGGAAGGACCTTGTGGCGGCGGGCGCGCGCCGACGGCAGCTACGGGTCGGCCAACGACCCGCGCGTGCACGTGGGGCTGGGCGATGCGACGGCGGTCTCGCGCATCCGCGTGCACTGGCCCGGCGGGCGGGTGGAGGTGTGGACGGACGTTCCTCTCGATCGCTGGACGACGCTGACGGAAGGGACCGGGCGGTGAGGCGACATGGCTCTCGGCGGCACCCGGCGTTCCGCCACGGGCTGCTGGCGGGGGCGCTGGCCGCCGCGGTGGCCGGCTGCACGGCCGACCCGCGGGCGCCGGACGGGTCCGGGACAACGCCGCCCGACGTACCCGGCGCCGAGGCGTTGCGGCCCACCCCGCTGCCCGATCTCTCGGACATGACGCCCGCCGTGCGGGAGCAGATCCGCGAGCGCTACGCGGCACTGACGGCGGCCATCGAAGGCGCGGACGAGGCCGGCGCGTTGAGCGAAGCGTACGGCGCGATGGGCACCGTGCTGATGGCGGCACGCTACGTCGACGCGCCCGAGCCCTTCTACCGCAACGCGCAGGCGCTGGCGCCGGACGACAGGCGCTGGCCGTACTATCTCGGACACCTCTACACGACCCGCGGCGCCTTCGCCGAGGCCGCGTCGGCCCTCGAGCGGGCCCTCGCGCTACGGCCGGACGACGTCCCGACACTGATCTCGCTCGGCGAGGTCCACCTGGAGCAGGGCCGGCCCGCGGCGGCCGAACCGCTGTTGGCGCAGGCGCTGGCGCTACGGCCCGACTCGGTCTGGGCGCGGGTCGGCCTGGGACGGGCGGCCGTGATGCGACAGGACTACCTGCAGGCCGTGGAGCATCTGGAGGCAGCCCTGGCGGTGGATCCGGGGGCCGCCGACATCCACTATCCGCTCGCGATGGCCTATCGCGGCCTGGGCGAGCTGGAGAGGGCCGAAGGGCACCTGCGGCAGCGGGACAGCGGCCAGGTCCGCCGGCCCGACCCGTTGATGCAGGCCATGCGGGACTCTCTGCAAAGTCCGAGCGCCTACGAGCGCGAGGGGATTCAGGCGCTCGCCGGCGGAGACTGGGAAGCCGCGGCGGCGGCCTTCCGCCGGGGCATCGAGCTGGCGCCCGAGAACCCGTCGCTGCGGCACCGGCTGGGAACGGCGTTGTTCATGGCGGGCGACGAGCGCGGGGGCCGGACACAGTTCGAAGCGGCCCTGCGGGCAGCGCCGGAGTATGCCCAGGCGCACTACAGCCTCGGGCTGCTCCTGGAGGGAAACGGCCGTTTCGAGGAGGCGCTCCACCGGTTCTCGACCGCGGTGCGGCACGAGCCGAGCTACGTCGAGGCCCGCGTCCGGCTGGCTCGTCTCCTGCGGCGGATGGGGCGGCCGAACGAAGCGCTCGCCGAGTACGACCAGGTCATCGCCGCCGATGCTCGAGATCCCGAGGCCCGGTTCGGATACGCGATGACGCTCGTCCTCCTCGGACGCTACCAGGAGGCTCGGGACCGACTGGAGGCAGGGATCACGAGCCATCCCGACCAGGTGATGTTCCGCAAGGCGCTCGCCCGCCTGCTGGCCGCCGCGCCCGACGCGCGCGCCCGCGACGGGCAGCGGGCGCTGGTGCTGGTGCAGGAGCTGCTCGCGCAGGAGCGGAGCTTCGATCTGGGCGAAGCCATGGCGATGGCGCTCGCCGAGGTCGGACGCTACGCCGAAGCGGCGTCGTGGCAGCGGGAGGTCATCTCGATGGCCGCGCAGGCGGGACGCAACGACCTGGTGCAGTTGATGGGCGGAAATCTCCGGCTGTACGAGCGCGGCGAGCCGTCCCGCACTCCCTGGCGCGACGACGAGATGCCGTGAACGCGAACCATCTGCGGGACCGGACACAAGCCTGCGTTGGGGAAGTCGCTCGACGGCATAGAATGGCGTCATTGGTGCGCAATCACCCGAGGAGGCTGCCCGAACCGTGTTCCTCAAACGCATCCGCATCGACAACGTACGCGCCATCGCGGGTTTGGAGGTCGACTTCAACAGCGAGGACGGCGGCGCGCGGAAATGGACGCTGCTACTCGGCGAGAACGGTACGGGCAAGAGCACGATCCTGCGCTGCATCGCCCTTCTCCTCTGCGGGCGCGATGCTCTGCCGGAGTTGTTGGGGCGGGATCCGTCGAGCTGGATTCGCTCCGGGCGAACGAACGCCCGCATCGAAGGCACCATTGCAACCGCCCAGGGAGACGATCGCGTACACCTGGAGCTGCATCGGGACGAGACGATCTCCAAGACGATCGATCGAAACGCCGAACCGCTAGCCCCACTAGAAGATGCTCTCGCGCACACCGGGCGAAGCTATTTCCTCACCGGCTATGGGGCATCGCGTCGCCTCGGCCGTCCCGGCATACCTGGAGACGAGCAACGATCAGGCCGGGCTGCCAGGGTCCGCACCTTGTTCGACGCCGACGCAGCGCTCCGGCCGCTTGCATCGTGGGCTATGGACCTGCACTACGTCCGGGGTGAGAGCTTTCTTTCGCTGATACGATCGGCGCTTGCCGAGCTTCTTCCCGACGCTAGATTCAAGGACATCGACAAGACGCGCAAGACCCTGGTCTTCGATACGGCAGACGGACCCGTGTCGCTCGATGACCTGAGCGACGGCTACCAGAACGTGGCGGCCTGGGTAGGAGATCTGCTCTACCGGACCACCGGGACGTTCGACGACTATTCGAATCCCCTGGCAACGCGGGGACTCCTGTTGATTGATGAGATCGACCTGCACCTGCACGTCAAGTGGCAACGGCGACTGCGACGTTTCATCGACAACAAGCTGCCCAATTTCCAGATCGTGGCGACCACGCATTCTCCCATGACCGCCCAGCAGGCCGGTCGAGGTGAAGTCCATGTCCTTGCTCGCCCGACACCCGCAGCCGCACCCGAGATCCGAGGCTACGACACATCTCCCGACCGGCTCGCGCTTCATCAGCTCATCGAGCCGTTCTTCGGCATCGATACGGTCGATTCTGCCCGGATTACCGGTCTCAAGGACGAATACCGGGCTCTCAAGGGCAAGAGACGTCGCTCTGCCGATGAAAATCGACGGCTGGAAGTTCTGCGCGAACAGCTCGCCGACGCGCCGCCGGCGTGGAACGGCGGCGAGGGAACCAAGGCGCAAACCGAGGCGCTCAGGTCAATTCAAGCCCTGATCGAGAACGCCGCGGTCCGCGCCTCGGGGACTTCCGACGACAAGACACCGAAGACGAAGCCCTTACGCTCCCAGGTCGGGCGCAAGGTCGTGGTCAAGTAGCAGACCACGAACCCTCCGAAGCGGATTCCCAGACGCCGGACGCCGTGATCAAACTGACGAGAACCGCAGAGCCGCCCGCAGGGTTTGCCGGCGAACAGCGGATCGAGAAGAATCTGGCGCTCATCAGGCTGCGGCAGGACGGGAAGAAGCCCTCGAACAAGGTCTGGAAACAGGCGAAGACGCACCTGAAGGCAGAGAGCCACGGCAAGTGCGCCTACTGCGAGTCTGACACCAGCACCGTCGCCTACGGCGACGTCGAACACTTTCGTCCCCAGAGCGTCTATTGGTGGTTGGCGTACTGCTACGACAATTTCTCCTACAGTTGCCAGCTCTGCAACCAGATGTACAAGATAGCCACCTTCAGGGTTGCCAGGGAGGCCCGTCGCTGGCGAGGTCCGGCAATGCCCGCTCCAACCGAAGAGATCGCCGCGCAGGAACATGCCAGATTGATGACTCCCGATCCACGGGACCGAGCTACCGGAGGCATGCCGTTCGATGAGTTCCTACGGTCAGCAATCAAGGAGAAGCCGTTTCTGGTCGATCCCTACGTCGAAGACCCGGAAGAGCTCTACGGCTGGGAAGCGGACCCCGTCCTCAAGGAAGTTCGCGTCACCGCACGCACGAACCGGATCCGTGCAATTCGAGCCATTCGAGCGGCGGAGGACGATCTCGGCCTCAACCGGGAAGAGTTGCGCCGTCGCCGATGGCAGAATTACGAGGTGCTCAAGACGCTTGCGGACGTCATCAAGACACTCCCGCCAGATCATGCGACAGAAGCGAAGGAAGTGGCCGCGGCCGCGATCCGAGCCATGATGGCACCGGAGCGCGAGTACGCGGCCATGGCGCGCTACTTTGTCCGAGTCGAGTGGCGACTGGACGTCACCACCGCGGAGGAACAGGTGGAAACGCCCGTGCGGTAACGATGAGTCTCGGCTGGTCGGTCTACGGCTTCGACGTGGACGCCGGACGGCCGCCGAACCCATCGGGGTCGCCACAAACCGCCGCTGCACGCCGGACGAGCGCTTTTGGCTGAACGCGCAACACACCATCACACCACGGAGAGCGCGGGAGGAAGCCGATGCCACCGACTAGCACGTCTTCGACCAGAACGCGGGTGACCATCTCGGTACCGACCGACATCGCGCAGTACCTCCGATCGACCCCCAACCCAGCGCCCTGGTCTGCGAGGCGATCAGGACTTACCAGGCCCACGATCTGGCCCGTCGCCTCGAGGAGTACCGGGCAGATTGCGCGGAGGCGGAGCGGATCAACCGGGAATGGGAAAGCGCCGATACCGGTGTCTGGATGAGCTCGGCGCTCGAACGGGAGATCGTCGTGAACGTGCGGCTCGATCCTGCGGAAGGACGGGAAGATCCGCAGGGCACGACCGGCTATCGTGGAGTAGAGCGCAACGGCCCAGAACCTCGTCGCTCTACCGCGGCCGGCTGAAACCCCGCTATCATCGATCTGCACGCGAGCATTTCAGATGCCGGACAAGAACGCGACGAACGCCGGGATCGGATTCTGGGGCTTCGGCAGCGCACTGGCGATCACGATCTCGTGGTCACTGCACATGTCCGTCCTGTGGGCAACCGTCCACGGCGTCCTGTCGTGGTTCTACGTCATCTATTTCGTGGCTACCCGTTAGCGTCCCGAACCGTCCGCGCGTGACACGGTATCATCCCGCCATGGCAGGCGGGCTCGCCAGGTGAAGCGCCGGCCCAACAGGCGGCAGCGCAGCACTGGCGCGGCTCCAGGGCGCCGAGAGTGGATCGGCGGCGTTTTCGCGCCCCCGTTCTACGTTGTCGATCGCGAAGAACCCCGCCGTCCCAAGGTGGTGCTCTGGCTCGAGCTACCCGAGGGGCTCGTCGTCGGCCAAGCCGCGGTCATGCCCGAGGACCTCGACGGCGCCGTCGGCCGCGTACTGCGCACGGCGTTGACGGTCCCTCTCGTCGGTGCGCCGCGTCGGCCGGACGCCATCCGCGTAGACGACCCCGTCTCCGCCGACGAAGTACGCGCTGCGATCGACGGAACCATCCCCGTCACGGTCGCTCCCGTACCCGAGTTGGACGAGGTGTTCAATCACCTGGTCGAGTCGATGCCGCCGGGCGACGCCGACGAGAGCTACCTCGCCGACAGCCGGGTCTCGCCCGCCGCGGTCGAACGTCTGTTCACGGCCGCGCGCGGATTGTTCGCGACGGCGCCCTGGTCGATCGCCGCCGACGTGCAGGTGCTACGGATGGACGTTCCGGCGCTGGACGTCGAGGGCGCCTGCCTGTCGATCCTCGGTCAGGCGACCGGCAGGCACGGTGTCCTGATCTTCCCGTCGCTCGATGGCTTCGAGGCGTTCATGGACGCAGCCGGCGACCTCGAGGACGGTCAGATCGACCTCGGTTCCGGCTGGCTGGCGCTCATGTACGAACGGGCCGCGGATCTGCCGCCGGCGATGCGGCGCGAGGCGATGACGCACGGCTGGCCGGTGGAGAGCCCGGACGCCTATCCGGTGGTCGAGCGCCGCGACCCGGACGGCGTGCTGCGCCCGCTCGTCGAGCGCGACGTCGAGATAGCCGCCGCCTGCGCCCGATCGCTCGGCGCGTTCATCCTCAAGTACGCGGCGACGTTCTCCTCGGACACGTTCACGCCGGTGTGCGAGTCGTATTTCGACGAGGACGACCAGGAGGTACGGTTCACCGTACCCTATGAAGCGTACGCCGACGTCGACCTGTCGGACCCGGTGGACGACCTGCGTGCGGACATGGAGTTCGACGTCGCACTCGCCCCCGAACCGGCGCCGGTAGCGCCCTTCAGACCACGGGTCGCCCGCAACGCCCCCTGTCCGTGCGGCAGCGGACGCAAGTACAAGAAATGCTGCCTGCCGGACGACGAGGCCCAACATGCAGATCGACAGCGCGCCCCGGCGATACACGAGTCGGACGAACGACTGGTGGCCCGCCTCACCCGCTTCGCGATGCGGGAATTCGGCGCCGCCTGGGCATCTTTCAGGGAAGATTTCCGGAGCCTGCGCGAAGCCGTGCCGCTGGCCGCACCCTGGTCGGTCTACAACTTCGAGGTGGACGGCCGGACGGCCGTCGAGGCGTACCTCGAACGCCATGGCCACCGCTGCACGGCGGACGAGCGCGCCTGGCTGAACGCGCAACGCGCCGCCTGGCTGTCGGTGTGGGAAGTGGTTGCGGTCGATCCGGGCAAGACGGTGAAGCTACGCGATCTCCTGTCCGACGTGCAGCGCACCGTGCAGGAAAAACGCGGCTCGCGGACCCTGGTCCCCCGTGACACGATCCTCGCCCGTGTCGTGGACCACGAGGGGATCTCGCTCCTCTGCGGCATGCATCCGCGTCCTCTGTCTCCGGTCGGCGCGGCCGAGGTCGTGCGGTACACCGGACGCCGACTGCAGCGCCGGGGAACGGTCCCCATCGACCGCCTGCGGGATCCCGCTGTTGGCAGCTACCTGATTCGCCACTGGGAGGATGCCGTGGACGTGGCGGACGCGCAACGCGCCGCGCCGCCGCAGTTCTGCAACCAGGACGGTGACCCGTTGCTGCCCACGACGGATCACTTCGACGTGACGCCCGGCGCCGCCGCGGCAGTCGAGGCCCGCGTGGCCGCGCTCGACGGCGCCGAGCGGGGCGAGACCATCGAGGACCGAACGGAGTACGCGTTCCTGCGACCGCACGACCCGCCGCATCCTGACGGGGAGCAGGCCGTCATCGGCCACGTACGCGTCGAACCGACGGTGCTCCGACTCGAAACCAACTCGGTGACCAGGGCGGACGCCCTGCGCGCGCGGATCGAGACCGCGTGCGGTACCCGGATACGCCATCGCGCGCGCGAACACACCGATCCACAGGCACTGCTGAAGGACCGCGAGGAACGGCCGCCTCCCCCTGCCCCCGGCTCGCCCGAGGCCAGGGCCGTAGCGGAATTCAAGAGGCGCCACTACGCGCGCTGGCTCGACCAGCCGCTACCCGCCCTGCAAGGACGGACGCCGCGCGATGCGGCGCGAACCGCGGCCGGACGCGCCGAACTCGAACTGGTGTTCAAGCAGATGGAGCACATGGAGAACCATGCCCCCGGCGATGCGCCCTTCGATTTCTCCCCGCTTCGCCGTGAGTTGCGGCTCGACATCACGTGACGCCTCAGATTCCCAGATCGACGGACAACCGATTCGCCGCCACAGCCCGAACCCTGCCCGCCAACCGGTAGGAGTCGCCGCCGGCGTGGACGACGATCGCCTCGGAGAGATCCAGGTCGGCGAGCGCCGAGCGCATCGAGCGCGTGACCTTCGGCGCGGTCGTGCGCTTGATTTCGATCCCGATCCGCCGGCGTCCGCGGGAAATCAGCAGATCCAGCTCCGCGCCGGTATGCGCGGCCCAGAAGTGGACCTGCTCGTCCGGCAGGCTCAGCCGGTCGATGATCGTCTCCAGCACGAATCCCTCCCACGACGCGCCGGACTTGGGATGTGCATTCAGGGACCGCATGTCGCCGATGCCGAGCAGTGCATGCAGCACTCCCGTATCGCGAAGGTAGATCTTCGGGGCTCGGACCTGCCGCTTGGCGATGTTTGCGTGCCATGGTTGCAGTTGACGCACCACCAGCGCGCCGGTCAGAAGATCGAGATAGCGCCGCACCGCGCCATCCGAGACGCCGAACGACCGCGCGAACTCCGACGAGTTCCAGATCTGCCCGTGCCAGTGGGCCAGCATCGTCCAGAAACGACGCAGCGTCGGTCCCGGCACGCGCACGCCGAGCGCCGGCAGGTCGCGCTCGAGGAACGTCCGCACGAAGTTCTCGAGCCAGAGGAATGCCGCGGCGTGCGAGCGCGCGAGCCATGCTCCGGGAAAGCCGCCTCGCAGCCAGCGCCGATCTAGCCCCCCGGCCCCGATCTCGTCCAAACTCAGCCCGCCGAGGCTGCGGTAATGGATGCGCCCGGCGAGCGATTCCGACGACTGCCGGATCAGGTCGGGCGACGCGCTGCCGAGTACGAGGAAACGGGCCGGCCGCGGCCGGCGGTCCGCCAGCACGCGCAGGACCGTGAACAGATCGGGGCGGCGTTGCACCTCGTCGATCACGACCAGGCCACGCAGACCTTCCAGGACGAGAAGCGGGTCGTCGAGCAATCGGTTGAGATCCGCGGGATGCTCCAGATCGAGGTGATGCGTCGGACCCGCATGCGCCTCGGTCACCTGCCGCGCCAGCGTCGTCTTGCCGATCTGACGCGGCCCCAGGATGGCGACGACGGGGAACGCCCGGAGCCGTTGCCGGATGGTGCGCACATGGCCGACCCGTTCGATCATGGCGTGAAGCTACCATGAAATCTCGATGGTAAACATCGAGATTTCATGGCAGTGGCGCGCTGTCTCGGAGACAGCCACGCGAGCCGCTACGCCGGAAGTCGGGGTCTCGGCCACGGTCGAACGCCCATTTGCAGGCTCGACCGCTTCCGAACACCACCGGCGTCTTGATTTCGACCCTCGCCCCCGGAGTCCGCCGGTGCTATCGTCTACTGCGACCAAACGGAAAGCGAGCCATGGGAGAGATACACGCCGACGTCACACTCGAAAACCCCGGTGACCGCGCCGTCGTCGAGCGCGGACACGGCCAGGAATCCGACATCCGTCGTTCGACCATCGACGCCATCGTCGATACGGGGGCCGTCACGCTGGTTCTGCCACAGAACGTGGTGGAACGCCTGGGCCTGGGCCAACGGGGTACCGCGTTCGTCACGTACGCCGACGAGCGCCGGGAGGAACGGACGCTGGCCGGGCCGGTGACAGTTCAGATCGGCAACCGTTCCATGAGCATGGACTGTGTCGTCGGCCCGCCCCTGAGCGAACCCTTGATCGGCCAGGTCGTCCTCGAAACCCTCGATCTGATCGCCGATTGCACGAATCGGACGCTCGCTCCGCGATACCCCGACTATCCGCTGCTCAAGCTGAAGTAGGCGGCCGAATGGCGCGACAGGACCATAACCCGTACGACGTGCTGGGCCTGGAGTCGAATGCTACGCGCGTTGAGATAAGAGCTGCATACCTGCGTCTCGCAAAGAAACATCATCCGGACAAGAACCCGGGAGACAAGACATCCGAGTGGATATTCAAGGAGATTCGTTGGGCATATGAGACGCTCTGGGCCTCAAGCGATACCGGGACGACACGCGACGGCGAATCACGACGTGAACGTGCCGCACAAACCCGCGCTCGACGTGAACGCGAAGCCCGGGCAGAGGAACGTGAGCGTCGAGTACGAACGGAGTACGGCCGTCAGCAGGATCGAGATGAACAGCAGGCGCATGAACGGGATGAGCCTGAACGTCGAAAGCGTGAGGAGTGGCAAGAGCACAACCGTCGTCAGAAACATAGCGAGTCGACCGTATCGGAGCTTCCTCTGCCCCAAGCGTTGGCCTACGTCCTTGGGTTTCCGTCAGCAGTCGTCGGTTTCGGCATTCTCGGAGGAGTCGATAGCACACCGGACACGCATCTTGGCGTATGGCTATTGTTTGCCGGGATGGCGGCAGCGGGGGTGAGGTCCGCATCCAAAGACTGGTTATTCTGGACTGGCGTGATCATCCTCGTGGCAACTGTGGTGTTCCTTCTCCCAGCAAGTTAGGCCAGTAGTCTGGAGTACGAGTGGGGAATCCGGATCCGCAACGCGCGCTAGTCGACTGTTGCTTTTACTCTCGCGTGCCCGACGTCAATGAGCTCCAGTGCTTGACAAGAACGCTCGACGGTGGGGCAGTCTACGGCGGTCCAGTCACTCCAAACGCTGCCCAAGGCGACGGATGGCGTCGAGGCCGTCCTGGTATGTCGGAGTCTCGTTCTCCGTGCCGTAGCACATAGCGTGGACGAAGCGCTCGTAATCTGCCGCGTGTCGCTGCTCGGTCAGTACATTGAGCGCAGTAGCGAGACGTTCGACGGGGGTCAGCGTGTCGAGGTGCGGACCCGGGCCGCCTCGCGTGGCGTCGGCTTCCAGCAATCGACGTAGCAACGCGGGGAACGCCTGGTGCGCCGTTGCGAGAGGTTCAAGTGCCGCCAGATCGTGCACATGTCGAATCAGCGTGCGATCGTTGCGGGTACGCTGATCCAATACGCGCCAGGTAAGGGCGCTGATCTTGTCGGCCGCGGTCTCTGCCGGCGCAACACAGTTGATCTGTGGGACCTCGGGCTGTTCCTGTCGCGCCTCGGCGACGAAGCTCCGCAGCGAACGTTCCTCCGGTGCAAGGGCCGGACGGGCAAGCGTTACCTCGAGCTGCAGCCTCGGACGCAAGGCAGGTGCCACAGTGAAGCGCGTGGGATAGGCGACCTGACATCGGAAGAAGTGGTGGTCATTCCCGACCTCCACGTCGTCATCTTCAAGCGTCCAGTCGTCATCGGCGCGGATCGCCTCGAGAATCGCTCTCCGGTAGTTCCGGCGAGCGGGCCGTGTGATCCCGACGTCTGGAAGAAGAACTTTGAAGTCGAGGTCCTCGGAGAAACGCTGGATGAGGTCGTAGCCCTTGGAAAGGCTGGTGCCGCCGGAGAAGACAAGCATGAGATTGTCCTGCCTGACATTGGTAATCGTCGCAACCAGCCGGATCGCGTACCAGTCCTTCTCCACCAAGGACGGATCGACACCGAGATCCGTGGCAATCGCCTCGATCAGCTCAGGCTCCGGTGGCACGCTCGAAGACGGCGTACTTGCCGCCGTAGCCGATCTTGCGCGAGAAGCGCCCCTTGACGGCAATCACACGCCCGGTCGGCACCTGGGTCGTGGTTCCCGCGTTGTAGGCGCGAGCGAAACTCGATGGCGCAGCTTCGACGTTGAGACGTGACAGAACCTCGACCGCAAGCGCGGGGAGCGGCTTCGCAGGAACGGTCTTGCCGGAGAGCGGCGACAGAACCGCCCGGGCGTAAACGCCGTAGCCGATCCGGATGATCTGCCCCTTGGCGGTCAGCTTCCGCAGGCCCCGGCCGATCTGATCGTACCCACCGAGATCCTTGAAATCGTCGCGCAGGAAGACGCTCGCTTTCTTGCGCGCGATCCGCTCCGCCATACGGCGCTCCAGCGGTTTCCTGGCCGTGCTCATGGTCGTCGGTCCCCTGCGAAAATACAACACTCAGCCCATACAAAAATACGACACTTCAGGACGGCCGGTCAACGGCGGAAACCCCTCGATTCCGCGATTCCGACAGGGACGTGCGCCCCGTTCCGACCGACCGTTCGTGATGGCCGAAAGAACGCTACCCCTACACGTCCTCCTTCAGCGTCACCGCGTCGAGGAACGGCATCATCGCCCGCAGCTCCTCCCCCACCTTCTCGATCCGGTGCGCCTGCTCCTGCCGCCGCTGCGCCATGAACCAGGGCCGCCCCGCCTTGTCCTCGTCGATCCATTTGCGGGCGTAGGTGCCGTCCTGGATCTCCTGCAGGACCTGCTGCATCGCCGCGCGGGTCTCGTCGGTGACGATGCGCGGGCCACCGGTGTAGTCGCCGTGCTCGGCGGTGTCGCTGACCGAGTAGCGCATGTAGTTGAGGCCTCCGCGGTAGAACAGGTCGACGATCAGCTTCAACTCGTGCATGCACTCGAAGTAGGCGACCTCCGGCTGGTAGCCCGCCTTGACCAGCGTCTCGAAACCGGCCTTGACCAGCGCGCTGACGCCGCCGCAGAGCACGGTCTGCTCGCCGAACAGATCGGTCTCGGTCTCCTCGGCGAACGTGGTCTCGATGACACCGGCGCGGGTCAGGCCGAGCGCCTTGGCGTAGGAAAGGGCGTGCTCCTTCGCATGGCCGGTAGCGTCCTGCTCGACCGCGATGAGGGCCGGCGTGCCGCCGCCTTCGAGGAAGACCTCGCGGACCCGATGACCAGGGGCCTTCGGCGCGATCAGGGTGACGTCGACGTCGGCCGGCGGCTGGATGGTCTTGAAGCGGATGTTGAACCCGTGGGCGAACATCAGCATCTTGCCGGCGCCGAGGTGCGGCGCGATCTGCGCGGCGTAGATCCCGGCCTGCGTCGTGTCGGGAGTCAGGATCATGACGACGTCGGCCCAGGCCGCGGCATCGCCGCCGGCCACGACCGTCAGGCCCTCGGCCTCCGCCTTCGCCTTCGAGCGGCTGCCGGCATGCAGGGCCACCCGCACCTCGACGCCGCTGTCCTTCAGGTTCAGCGCATGGGCGTGCCCCTGCGAACCGTAGCCGAAGATCGCGACCTTCCGGCCCTGGATGTGCGAGAGGTCCGCGGAGTCGTCGTAGTAGATCGTTGCCATCTGCTCAAATCCTCGCGATGTTGCTGGTGAATCGGCGGGTGCCGGCCCGGCGTCGTCGGCGCCGTCTCCGCGGCACGGATGCCGAGCCGGCGTCATCGGCCCGGCGCGCCCTCGCCGCGCAGACTCTCGGCTGACGATCAGCCGCCGCCCGCCCGGGACCGGGGTCCCCTGTCGGGAAACCGGTGCATGCGAGTCGAACGCGAAACGCGACAGTCTACACCGAGTACGACACGTTCGGGTCGTCCGCGTCGGCTGCGTCGGCCGCCGTGGTCGGAGAGAACGGTTCCTGCCGCTCCTCCGGATCGATCATCACGCTGCGGGCGCCGCGCGTCATGCCGACGCGGCCCGTCCGGACCAGCTCGATGATGCCGTAGGGGCGGAGCACTTCGAGCAGGCCGTCGATCTTGTCCTCGGTGCCGGTCGTCTCGATGACCACCGAGTCGGGCGCCACGTCGACCACCCGCGCCCGGAAGACGTCGACGAGCTGCATGACGTGGGTCCGCGTGTCGGCGTTCGCCCCGACCTTGATCATCGCCAGCTCGCGGAAAATCGTGGGGCCGGTGGTGATGTCGTGAACCCGCAGCACGTTGACCAGCTTGTAGAGATTGGCCTCCAGCCGCCGGGCGCCGATGGCGTCGGTACGGACCACGATGGTCATGCGCGAGGCGCCCGGGATCTCGGCGTGGCCGACGGTCAGCGACTCGATGTTGAAGGCGCGCCGGCGAAACAGCGACGCGACCCGGTTGAGCACGCCCGGCTTGTCCTCCACGTAGACCACGAAGGTGTGCCGCTTGCTACTCGTCATCGGCGGTCTCCACGATCGGCGCCGGGCTCGGGCGCCGGATCATGTTGTGCAGGTCGGCGCCGGCCGGCACCATCGGGTAGACCGTGTCCTCCTGCTCCACCTGGAAATCGATGACCACGGTCCGCTCGTCGGCCCGCGCCCGCTCCACCGTCGGCTCGACCTCACCGCGGGTCTTCACCGTCGCGCCGCCGAGGCCGAAGCACTCGGCCAGCTTCGCGAAGTCGGGGCTCAGCAGCGGCGTCGCCGCGTAGCGCCGCTCGTAGAAGAACTCCTGCCACTGGCGGACCATGCCCAGATAGCCGTTGTTGATGATCGCGACGTTGATCTTGATCTTCTCCTGCGCGATCGTCGCCAGCTCGGCCATCGTCATCTGGAACCCGCCGTCGCCGGCCACCACCCACACCTCGGCGTCGGGCCGCGCCAGCTTCGCGCCGACGGCGGCCGGCAGGGCGAAGCCCATCGTCCCGAGGCCGCCCGACGTGATCAGTGTTCGCGGGTCCCGGTGGTGGTAGTACTGCGCCTCCCACATCTGGTGCTGGCCTACGTCGGTGACGACGATGGCCCGCCCGCCGGTCATGCGCCAGATGTCGTTGATGACGTGCGCCGCGTAGAGGTGCCCGCTGTCGGGCAGGTTCTGGATGTCGCGCACCGCGACGTCGCCCTTCATGTCGTTGATCGTGGCGAGCCACGAGGCGCGGTCGCCCGCCTCGACGAGCGGGGCCAGGTCGTCCAGAACGGCCGACAGGTCGCCGGCGAGGGCCACGTCCACCTTGACGTTCTTGTTGAACTCGGCCGGATCGATGTCGATGTGGATCTTGCGCGCGTTCGGGGCGTAGGTCCGCACGTTGCCGGTGACCCGGTCGTCGAAGCGCATGCCGAGGGCCAGCAGCAGGTCCGCCTCCTGGATGGCGGCGTTGACCCACGCCTCGCCGTGCATCCCCATCATGCCCATGTTCAGCGGGTGCTCGGCCGGCACCCCGCCGATGCCGAGCAAGGTCATGGCGATCGGGATGTCGGCGCGCTCGGCCAGCTCGCGGACCTGGTTCATCGCACCCGAGAGCAGCACGCCGTGGCCGGCGAAGATGATCGGCCGCTTGGCGCTGTTCAGCAGCTCGGCGGCGCGCCGGTACTCCGCTTCCGAGGCGCGCAGGTCGGGCCGGTAGCCGGGCAGCTTGACGTCCCGCGGATGCCAGTCGCCCTCGGTCGATCCCTGCTGCGCGTCCTTGGTGATGTCGACGAGCACCGGCCCCGGCCGGCCGGAGCGGGCGACGTACATCGCCTCGTGGATCACCGGCGCGATCTCGTCGACGTGCGACACCAGGTAGTTGTGCTTGGTGATCGGCAGGGTGACGCCGGTGACGTCGGTCTCCTGGAACGCGTCCGACCCGATCAGCTTGCTGCCCACCTGACCTGTGATGCACAGCAGCGGCGACGAATCGAGCATCGCCGTCGCGATGCCGGTCACCATGTTCGTGGCGCCGGGCCCGGAGGTGGCGACCGCCACGCCCACTTCCCCGCTCGCGCGCGCGTAGCCGTCGGCCATGTGCGTGGCGCCCTGCTCGTGGCGCACCAGCACGTGGCGGATCGGGTACTCCAGCATCGCATCGTAGGCGGGCAGAATAGCCCCCCCCGGATAGCCGAAGACGGTGCTGACGCCCTCGCGCACCAGCGCTTCCCAGATGATCTGCGCGCCCGTTCTCATCGAAGCCATCGCCTGTTCCTGCTTCCTGTTCCCGATCCCTCGTCTCCAAGCGCGGGCTGCGCTCGCTTCCGCCGCCGCACGCGTCACCGACGGCCGCCCTCAGCTCGTCACCGCACCCGTCGCAGCCGACGAAACCAGCCGCGCGTACTTGGCCATCACGCCACTCTCGAAGCGCGGCTCCGGCGCCCGCCACACGGCCAGACGCGCCTGCAGCTCTTCGTCGCCCACCTCGAGCTGCAACCTCCGGTTGCGCTCGTCGAACAGAATCGTGTCGCCGTCACGCACCACGGCTATCGGGCCTCCGCGCGCCGCCTCCGGAGCCACGTGCCCGGCCATCATGCCGCGGGTGGCGCCCGAGAACCGGCCGTCGGTCAGCAGGGCCACCGACTCGCCCAGCCCCGCGCCGACGATGGCGGCGGTCACCCCCAGCATCTCCCGCATGCCCGGCCCGCCGCTCGGCCCCTCGTAGCGAATCACCACGACGTCGCCGGGTCGAATCCGCCCCTGCTCGACCGCCTCGAAGGCGTCTTCCTCGCAGTCGAACACCCGAGCCGGTCCGCGATGCGTCGCCGGGTCGTGGCCCGCCACCTTCACCACGCACCCGTCCGGGGCCAGGTTCCCCTTGAGGATGACGAGGCCGCCTGTCGGTGTTATCGGCGCGGATACGGGCCGCACCACCTCCTGGCCCGCCGTTTCCGCCGCCGCATCCGCGACCTCGCCGATGGTCTGCCCCGTCACCGTGACGCAGTCGCGGTTGAGCAGGCCGGCCTCGCTCAGCCGCCTGGCCACCAGACCGATTCCGCCGGCCCGGTAGAGGTCGGTGGCGACGAAACGTCCGCCCGGCTTCAGGTCCGCCAGCAGCGGCGTGCGCTCGCTGACGCGGTCGAAGTCCTCGATCTTCAGGTCGACGCCCGCCTCGTGGGCTATCGCCAGCAGGTGCAGGACCGCGTTGGTCGAGCCGCCGGTGGACGCAACCGCGGCGATGGCGTTGTCGAGCGCCTCCCGCGTGACGATCCGCCGCGGCCGGAGATCCTCCTTCACCAGGTCCATCACGAGCGCGCCGGCGCGGCGGGACACGTCGCCCTTCTCCGCCTCCATGGCCGGCACCCCGTTCGCGCTCATCGGCGACACGCCGAGCAGCTCGCAGACCGTCGACATCGTGTTGGCGGTGAACTGCCCGCCGCAGGCCCCGGGCCCCGGACAGGCGACGTCCTCGAGCGCGCAGAGCTGCTCGTCGGTCATCTTGCCCGCCGCGTGAGTGCCGACCGCCTCGAACACGTCCTGGATCGTGACATCGCGTCCCTCCCACCGTCCCGGCGCGATCGAGCCGCCGTAGAGCACCAGACCGGGAATGTCGAGCCGCACCAGCGCCATCACCCCGCCGGGAATCGTCTTGTCGCAGCCGACCAGGATCACGATGCCGTCGAACAGGTTGCCGCGCGCGACCAGCTCGATGGAATCGGCCACCACCTCGCGGCTGACGAGCGAGGCCTTCATCCCCTCGCTGCCCATCGTGATGCCGTCGGAGATCGACACCGTGTTGAACTCCATCGGCGTCCCGCCGGCGGCCCGGATGCCCGCCTTCACCTCCTCGGCGAGATCGCGCAGGTGGTAGTTGCACGGCCCGATCTCGATCCAGGTGTTGGCGACCCCGATGATCGGCCGGGCCAGGTCGGCGTCGGTGAAACCGACCGCCTTCAGCATGGCGCGGGCCGGCGCCCGGCTCGGTCCTTCGGTAATCGCGGCGCTCTTGCGTGTGCTCATAGCAAAAAGGCCATCACCCGGTGTCGGATGATGGCCCCTCGTGGTCTCTCTGTTGATGGTGTCGGGAACATCATCCGTTAGCGGCCGGCGCAATCGCGCCGGCCACGATAACGATGACGATGGCGATGTCGAGGAACTCCCGTGTCGTGTGCATGGGTCGAAGGGCCGCCCCGGCGGCTGCACCATTCTACCGCGCCTCCAGGCCTGGCAGTCAAGTTTATGATCTTTACACTTTCATAATCCACACGCATCACCACCGCCGCCGGATCGAAGCGCTGCGCCGGGTGCGTTCGCGACGCTGGCGGACTCGGGAGTCCGCGCCGCGGATATAGTGGTGCCTGCGCTATCATCAGTCAGGCACCGAGCGCCCCGGCAGGCGCACCGAAGGAGGTAGAGAAGCATGCAAGAGCGAGCAGTACCCCACGGGGCAGAAACCGGCCTGCGCCTGCTCGCGGTGGCGGCCGTAGCCACGATGGTCGGCTGTTCCCCACCGCCCCCGAACCCGACCGCAAGCGTCAGCGACGTGCAGGTGGAGATCGCGACGAATCCGGAGACGGGCAACCCGATGGGTCGCCGGATCACCGGATCGCTCCAGCTTGCGGATCCGGGCACGCCGGCTGCCAGCGATCCGTTCCCGCGGATCCAGGCGTTGGTCTGGCGTGGCGAGACCGCCTCACGACGCACCTGCGAGCACACGTTCCCCGACGGAATCGCAACGGGCGAGACGCACGAGTTCGAGATCATCTGCAGCGCGCCCGGCAACGATCTGTCGTTCGTGGTCCGATCGGGGGGCGATCGAGACAGGACGTACCCGTGCGACGGTTGTGAACGAAGACCGATACTCTGACCTGAGCCGAACCGTCGCTCAAGTGTTTCCCGCTCGAATGATCCGCGCTTGGGGCGGTGGCGCGACCAGCTTCAGAAGCTGATCACGAGCGCGGTCCGAAGGATCGCGTCGAGGCCGGCCTTGCGGATCCGACCCGTGCCGAGGTCGAGCACGGCGCCGCCCGCCGCGGCCGTCTCGAACACTTCGTCGCCGCTGCCCGGCGTGCCGTCGGGGTCGTTCAGCATGACGTGCGCACGGATGGCGGCATCCTCCAGAGCCGGCCGATGCTCATACAGATGCTGGAGGCTGATCCGCAACGACAAGTGATCGTTCATGGCGACGCCGGCCGCGTTGGTGACGTTCAGGGAGTAGTCGGAGGCCGACAGAAGATTCACGTTCAGCGCCAGGTCGCTGTCCAACTCCAGTGCGGCGCCGAGCCGGTGATGATAGTCGCTGTCCAGACGGAAGCCTCCGAACCGGTCGTCCTTCGCGGCGTCCGGTTCGAGTTCCTCCCGCGCGGTGTAGCTGATCCCGTAGCCGGTGGAGAACGACAGGTCGTCCGTGTCGGCCCAGACGTTGCCGACGCCGCCGAAGGCGATGTAGCGGTTGCGAATGCCGGCGTCGTTGTTGCGATCCCAACTCGTGCCCGTATTCCAGAAGAACCGGTCGCTGATGTTCACCTCCAGACGTCCCTCGACGAAGTACTGCTCGACGTCCGGCGGGCCGTCCGCCCGGGCGACAGCCGTCTCGAACTCGTCCGGGAGCTCGCCGGGCACGAAGCGCAGCCCCGGCTCGACGACGAGAATCCGGTCGCCGCCCGTCCGCGCGCGAATGCCGTCCACGCGCAACCGGGCCCGCGCCGCGGTCCAGTTGCGGCGCAGGGTGTTCTTGAATCCGAACGTCTGGGTATCGGCGTTCCCACCGGCCCGGACGACACTCAGCTCCGTTGCGTTCGACCAGCCGGCGTCTTCCTCGGCCGTGTCGGGTTCCTGTGCGCCGCCGCCGGCCACCATCGTCGCCAGCCAGGCCAGCAGCAGCGGTACCGTCCGCCAATCCGTTCGCATTCGGGTCTTCCTCCACGGGGTTGCTGAAGCTGCGGAAACTGGACGCTGGCGACGGGCCAGCTCCAAGCGTCGGTGATCGTAGACCGAACGGCCGAAGGACCGGTCTGCCGACCGCACCAGACTGAAACTCGAACCGTTCCTGTCCCCTCCGGGCGCGTGCTGAGGGCTGCGAAGCGCCCTCGCAAGCTCGCGTAGAGTGGCTGCAGGCCCACGGCGGACCCGCACGGATGCCGGCTTCATCCGGCGCGCCACCAGCGGCACAGAGCGTAGAATCCGGCATGAGCGGCCACGAGTGCTACCACTGCAAGCAGTGGGTCGAAGAAGGCGAGGAGCACGACTGCTGGACGACGACCGAAGCGGCGTTGACCGCCGACCTCTCCGAGGAACTGCAGGAGGCCTGGGAACGGCTGCGCGAGACCGCAACCGAGTTCGGCGCCCAACGGATCTACGCGTCGCACAAGTCGATCATGTTCGCGAGGAGGTCCTGCTACTTCTTCGTCCGACCGAAGCGGACGTTCCTCGAGGTGTGCGTCTTCCTCTGCCGCGTCGTCGAGGCCCCGCAGGTGCGCCGTGTGGACCGGGTGTCGAAATCCAAGCTGCGGCACACGATTCCCATCCGCCACCGGGACGAGGTGGAGCCGCCCATTACCGACTGGCTGGCAGAGGCTTACGAGCTCTCCGGCGCGTAGCCGGAATTCGTCGCCAGCAGCTCCGACGCCGCCGTGCGGCGCGGCCACCCGGCGCTGGAGCGAAGCATGTCGGGCTCGGTCGCCGCCGCGGACGCGCCGGCCGCGACGTCCTCCAGCGCCCGGACCCCGATGGTCTCGGTCCATGATGCGGGGTACGACGTCAGCACGGCCCCGAAACGGCGAGCGGGACTTGCCCACGAAGTGATTGCATGCAATCATCAGGAGAATGATCGCGCAGGAAGTTCTATGGCAAGCATCACGATTCGCAACCTGTCAGCAGAATCGAAGGCGCGGCTGCGGCGATGCGCCGAACAGCGCGGTTGGAGCCTCGAAGCCCTAGTGCGCTCGATCCTCGACCAAGCCGCCGAGGAAGCTTCGTCCGCGGGCAGGTTCCCGCACGACCTCATCGCTCTGGTCGACCCCGGCGAGGACATCGAGCCATTCATCCGAGAGCACAGACAGCAGCAGGAGCCGGCAGAACTCGCGTGATCCTGGTCGACACCAACGTCCTGTCGGAACTGACAAAGTCGACGCCGGAGCCACGCGTGATCGCGTGGCTGGAAGTCAACGAGCCGGCACTCGGGCTGCCGACCATCGCCCTGGCAGAACTACGGTACGGGATCGCACGCCTGCCCGACGGCCGCCGACAATCAAGCCTGCTGCACTTCTGGCAAGCGACCTGCATGCAGTTCCGCGGCAGGGTCTTCTCATTCGACGAACGCGCCGCCGAGCGGTACGGGGACGTGGCCGCAGCCGCGGAACGCGCCGGCCGACGGCTCAACATCCAGGACGGGCAGATCGCAGCGATCGCACTGGTCCACGGAATGCGCGTCGCGACGCGCAACGTCGGCGACTTCGAGCCGACAGGGGTCGCGATCGTGAATCCGTGGGACTAGAGCGGTGCTCAACGACCGCGACTCAGGGACGGGAACGCCCGGCGGGACTGCTGTACGCTTGAGGCTGATGCAAGGTGCTACGCGGGGCAGCCCGGCGCGCCGGTCGCGCACCGTTCAAGGTGTATCGAATCCGGGATGCTATCGCGACAGGACGGCGGACGTGGCGGACGCTCCTGATCTGCACGGCCGCACGGATCCGGAGAAGACGACGATCTCTACGCCCGCCGCAACTGGAGAACACGTCGAGGCGATCGAGCGACTTCGGCGCGCCGAGGCGACATCGGACGCGATTCCGTACCGGAACGGCTGGCAGAACCGGCCGGCAGTGAAACGACGTTTCGCGTAAGCTATTGATTCTAAAGGATGCGCCCGTAGCTCAGCAGGATAGAGCATCGGTCTTCTAAACCGAGGGTCGCTGGTTCGAATCCAGCCGGGCGCGCCACCTCTCGCGGCCTGTTTCTGTAGTAAAAACGCCCTGTTTTCGCGCTTTTTTGGAGCCCGTAGCGCGATCTGCCGCAGGGTCAGAACAGGTCAGAAAGTGCCGCAAAAAGGCCCCTGATAACTCCAAAAGTTAGCAGAAAAGTTAGCAGGCAGAGGTCGGCGGCAGACCTGCGCCGTCTGAGCCAGCGTCATCGCCGGCTAGGAACGTACGATCACGTCGGAGATCGGCCGTCAACGCGGTCGCCGTTCTCGCCCTCCAGCCGTCCGACGCGTGTTCATCCGAGCCCGCATCCCGGGTCCCGGCAGTCGCCGTCGACTCCGTGCCGACTCGGCGAGCTGCATGCCTCCGTCGCGTCGTGATTGCAACGCAATCGTCGTCTGGGGTTAGGGATCTCCGGGGCTCACTCGGCGAGTGCCAGGGGTTCATCCGCGGGCCGGTTGGTGGCGGCTGCGCCCGTGTGGATCCTTCTGGCTCATTGTCCTTGTTGAAGGAGCGGGAGACCTGGGTGTTCGGTCGGGGAAGCGGTGTCCCGCCGTGGCGGTTGCCGTCGTCGCCGCCGCGGTCCTGGCCCCGGTGGTCTCTGGCGGGTTTACACGCCCGGGCGTGCGCTTTGCGACTACCGGTCGACGCTTCCCGACCGGGCTTGGGAAGCCCTCGGGCGCGTTGCGACTCCCGGTCCAGTCCGGCCGCCTCGCCGGCGCTTGCGGCGTCTTGCGGGTGGACGACGTGCCGCGCTGCGGTTCGGTCTACGCCGCGGGCGGCCTCTCGCTGACTGCTGTCGGTCCTGTCCGCGTGTCGACCCCTCGTCGCGTGTGTCGGTCCGGCGCTGTTCGACGCGTTCGGTTCGTGGCTCTACGCTCGGGCTTGTCCGGCGTCTCCCGACCCTCCGTTGCGTGTCGCTTCGTCCTCGATCCAGCTGATGAACCGACCTTGCCTGTTGAACAGCCATTCGTTCGCTTCGAGGCTGTCGTCGACCGCCTCGTCCGAGCATTCGGCCTCGTACTCGCTCTCGAGCTGCCGGTACAGCCACCGCGCCAGGTCGCGCAGCGTCTCGGCGGCCGATTCGGCGGTTCCTTCGGTCGGTTCGCGGCCGTCGGCGTCGTCCCGCTCGATGCTGATCGTCATCGAGTGCTCGTGGTAGTAGAGCCCCTGGTGCCCGATGTCGGCCCGCAAGCGATAGAAGTTCGGACGTTGCGCTGCGGTCAGGGCGTCGGCGATCACGTGCAGTTGCGCGTCCGTGGCCGCGTGCTTGCGGATCCGCTGGCTGCACCCGCCGGCGTACTCCCACTCTCCCTCGAAGCACGCACCGTCCCCTTGGTGGCAGAACCCGCTGAACCAGATGCACGGTCGCTCGACGGCGCTCCCCCTGCGCCCCGCGACGCGTTGCTGGTGCTTTTTCAGCGTGATGCCCAGGATCGTGCAAATCTGCTCGAAGTCGTCGAACACCGCCTCGTGCCACGTCCCGCTCGTGTTGAGGACCTCGTCGATGTACCAGCGCCGGGCGCGGTCCTTGGCCTTTCCTTCGAGCTCGCCGATCCCGTACGCCGTCGTGTGGATGACTCGCGGCATCTTCTCCTCGCGCCGTTCTCGATCACGGCTCCCGGGCGACCATCTCTGCGGTCGCTTTGGTGTTTACTCATCCCCGCCCTGCGCGGGGCAGTTGCTGGTCGTCGAGCTGGCCCCAGCTCGGAGAGCGGCCGATCCCCGAGCGGGCGGGGGAGCCGAAAAGCCCCTGGGTGAAGGCGGTCTCCACCGTGGTCCATTCCCGTGCACGGGCCGGCTGCCTCGTTGGAAACCCGTCAGGCGGCCCGTGCGCGCTGGACCATCACCACGGGTGCGGGGCCGCTGTGCGGTTCCTTCGGCCTCGCCTCGGACGATCCACGGCGCATCCCCACAGGTGTGGGTTGGGTTGCCGAAGCAGCGCTACCCGCAGCGTGCGTGCTGGCCCTCCCCGCACGTTGCGGGGGTCTCGCAGCCTCTTGAGGCGCTCGCAGACCCGCTTCGGTTCATCCCGCTGGTTGTTGCCGGGCGTTGCCTGCTGCCGCCTTGCGCGCTTCCCCGGCGTGCGGGGCGGGCTCGCTGTGCGAGCTTGTGGCGGCGTGCTTTGCACGGACCATCAGCCGTTGGCGTCGGCGGTGGGGATCGGGTACCCGCGCTCGCTGCGCACGTCGAGCAGGTACTTGCGCGCTGCGGTCCGGCGCGCTTCCGGCGGGGCGTCCGTCCCGAGGCCGTCGGCGGCCAGTGCCGCGTGCAGGGTGATGCGGTTCACCCACCTGTTGTTTCCCCTGCACACGTAGTCGGGTTCGATGCCGTACTTCTCCCAGTGCGGCTCCATCTCGGTGAACGACTGGAAATCGTTCCTGCAGTCGCCGGAGAAGTCCGGGCGGTGGCGGTCGCCGCACCCGCTGCATCCCTCGTCGAGCTCGGCGTCCGCCTCGGTCGCGCATCCCTCGATGATGCGTTCGCGGGCGGCGCGCGCGTCCGGCTCGAGCTCGTCCGGCTCGTAGTCGAGCAGGTAGATCGGCAGGCGTTCCTCGGGGTCGAGCCGCTTGCCGCCGCTCCGGAAGTGCAAGTCGTCGCTGCCCTGGCCGCGGATCTGTTCGATCATCGTGTTGTCCTCGCTAACGTCGTGGTGCGTACTGCACCGCGGGGTCGTGGTGGCTGCCCTTGGGTACGGTGGCGTTGACCATCGGGAAGCCGCACTGCGGGCAGCACGGCAGGTGCACGCATTCGTCCTCGCCTGCCGCGCTCTGCTCGCATTCGCTTCGATCGGTGGTCCGTCTGGGCGGACGTCCCGGGCGCCTTCGCGGCGGTGCTGTTGTTTCGCTTCGATCCCCGCTGGTCGGGGCGTCGTCTGTCGGCGGACGCCGACGGGGATGGTGTTCGGGTCGACGCGGTCCCGTTTACCTGGCCTGCGTTTCCGGGGTTCCGGCGCTCGCGTCCACCGCTTCGTAGCGTGTGGAGCGTCCCTCGCGCAGCGATCGGACGCGGCCCCGCTCGCGCAGTCACTTCAGGTTCGCGTCGATGCCGCCGGGCGTGGCGCCGTCGGGCTGCAGCCGCGCGATGATGGCGTTCCGGCCGCACGGTCCCTCGTGCTCGATCATCCGCAGGATGCGCGCGGTCAGCGTGCCCCCGGCGGCTTTGCGCTCGGCCGCGATGGCCTCCCACGCCCGCTTGTAGTCGGCCTCGACGACGCCGCGGCCGGTGCGCCGTATCAGCCCTGCTGCGCACAGCTCCGCGACCGCGTTGTCGATCGACGTGCGCCTGGTGCCCAGCGGCTCGAACGCGGCCAGCGTCTCCGCGCGCGTGCGGCCGTCGCCCTCGGCGATGAACCCGAGGACGCGGGTCGCCATCGGCGCGTCGCCGTCCCTGCGCGCGTAGTCCTGCAGGGCCATCTGCTCGCCGACCAAGCGCACGACCTCGATCGTGTTGCGGCCGTCGGCGATCGCCGTCGAGCTTGGTTTCGAGCTCGTTCAGCTCGGCCACCTTGGGCTGGTCGCCGGCCGCCGCCGCCGCCTTCGTGTCGCGTTGCAGGTCCGCGAGAAGCCTCTCGCCGTTCTCGACGTCCTTCTTGAGCCCTTCGATGATGTCTCTCGCGGCAGCCTCGGGGTCGGGTCGTTGCCTGTCGCTCTGCGGTCTCTCTGGGACCGTCGGTCGTGCTCTGCCGCTGGCCGGGTTGCGCTCAGCGCCGGGGTGGCGCGCCGATCTCGATCTCGACGGCGCGGCCGCCGGTTTCGCGGTTGTAGATGCTGTCGTGCCAGTAGGCCGCCGGGTCGGTGTGCGCCCGCACGGCCGTTTCGGCGCACAGCGCCTCGGCCTCTTCCCTGGTCGTCGGGCGCGCGACGCACGTGTCGCCGACGACGACCTCCCAGTCGCCTGCCTCGGTCGGTCGCGCTGCCGGCTGGCCCGGGTCGAACTTGTCGCCCGCCTCGAAGCGGATGACGATGCGGTTGTCGCTTGCCTCAAGCGTGCCCACGTAGCCGTCGCGCGAGAGCAGCGGCCAGCTCGTCGGGGGCCGTGTGGTGGCGATCGTGGCAGCGCAGTCCGCCAGCCCCAGCGCCGCGAGCTCGCGGGCTGTTGCCGTGGCCTTCGGTGTTCGTGGGGTGCGTGGCTCCGGTGCGTCCCCGAGCACCGCCTCGGCCGCCGGCAGCCAGTTCTCCGCGTCGGTGTCGCACGAGTCCGCCCACTCGATCGCGCGCAGCGTCTCGCTGCAGGCCGCTAGGTGGACCGCCAGCCGGCGCCGCAGCAGCGGGTGGTTGCCGCCATTGATTATCGACTTGTCGAACTCCTCGATCGCGGCGTTGATCCGCGTGTACGCGTAGTCCATCGATCCGCCGCCCATCGGTTTCCTCCTGGGTTGCTTGTGTGTCCGCGGTGCCGTTCTTCGAGGTTTCGCGGTTTTGGCCGCGACGGCTGGTTCCGGAACCCCCGGGCGGCTCGTTCCGGGAGGGGTAGCGCGGCCGCCGTGGAGCTGTGGCGGCGCGCGTGTCTCTTGCAGCTGCGGCTCGCGATGAGGCGCGTCGGGTCCGGCGCTTGGCGGGTCAGTGGGCGGCAGCGCGAAGATCGGCGGCCTTCTCGATCCGGTGGGCACCGACGTCGAAGAAGTGCCGCCACCGCCGTTGCCACCTGGTGACGTTCGTGCGTTGGGCGGGATCGCGCCCCAGCGCCGTCACCAGCTCGTCGTGGCAGACCGCGTCGAGCACGCGGTATACCGGGGGCTCGGTCGCCTCGATGTCGAGCCTGCGGGTCTGCAGTTCCATGAGCGTCTCTGGCGTCAGCGCCGGTGCGGCTCGCAGGATGTCCTTCTCGAGGCCGATGAAACTCACCGCGAGCGTGTCGTGGTGCCGTGCCGCGCGCGCTGGACCGGAAACGATTCTGGCGACCGCGACCACCGCGGTGAGCGCCCCGGCGACCAGCGGCCGCCACGTCCAGGCGGCGGACGGTTGCGCGAGCAGGCTGACGACGGTTGCCACGCCCAGGAACGCGATTCCGAGGGTGCTGACTTGGTGGACCCGATTAAAGAAGCCTTCGCGGTGGCGGTGGTATCGGACGGAACGGCGTGCTGCGAACAGCAGTTCGTCGCAATCGGTCTGGAGCTGATCCATTGTTGTTCTCCCACCGACAGCACCTTGAGCTCGGGGCGGGCGTCGGCTATGACCGAAGGCTAGTGCTCCGTTGTCACTTTTCCGCACCTGCGGGGCGACGTTCCGGACCTGGAGTCGCAGCACGAATCGGAACGGGCCATCCCCACGCTGGCGGGGGAACGCCTGCTGTGCATTTGACCTTGTCAACCGTGCCGGACCATTCCCGCCCGTGCGGGATCGCCAGCAACAAGCTCTACAGCTTGATCCAGGACGGGGGTTCATCCCCACTGTCACGGGTCACCGGACGCTCTGTCGAGTCGCGAACGGTCAGGCATGGGACGCCCAGCCAGGTCGTCTCTTCCTGCACGCCGCCGGATTCGGCCACCTCCACCGCGGCCGCCAGATCGAGCTCCGCGAAGAAGAAGATCGCAGACATCGCGGCGTCATGGAACTGGCCGGTGTGCACCAGCATCTGCTGTGCGCGGCCCCAGAGGTCGCACATGACGGGGGCCGCCTTGACGAAGTTCGGGCGGGCGCCGACCACGTGGCAGGATCCTCACGACTCCGGCCCGTATCCCGATTCCCGGAGTCCGTGACCGGGGGAGAAGGCAACTCCCGGCCATGGCACCGGCCTCAGGGCCAGAGGCCGCCGAGGCTGAAGGTGACGGCGTCGAAGGGACGGATGCAGACTGGATCGGCGTCCTTCGCGCTCGCAATCAGCACCCACTGCCCTTCGCGCAGTTCCAGCGCCTCCAGCGTCCGGTCCGCCGGGTCCACCAGCCACAGGTGCTCGACCCCTTCGCGGGCGTAGATCGGACGCTTGCCGTGCAGGTCGAGCTTGCGCGTCGAGGGGGAGAGCACCTCGCATACCCAGTCCGGCGCCAGGTTGAAGTACGCCGTTTCGGGATAGTCGGGCATCCGCTCTCGGCGCCACCCCGCCAAGTCCGGCACCAGGATGTCCTCGTCGAGATGCAGTTCCGGCTCGTCGATGATCCACCACCCGCCCGGACCGTCGCGGCCCTTGCCGAAGGGGCCGACCAGTTCATCGCCCAGATACGAGCTCGCCAGCGCATGGGGCGCGGCCGGCCGCGGCTGGGTGTAGAGCTTCCCATCGACGATCTCGGCCACCCGATGCGCCGGGGCGTCGAGCACGTCCTGGTAGGTGGCCCGGGGAGGCGCTTCGGGCTCGCCGCGCCGCGCCGCCGCACCGGCGCCGCTCATCGCCCTCTCCTGTGCGCCGGCCGGGATGTCTTCGTTTCCATTGTTCTATGATCTCACGGCGTCCAATCGGCAAGTTCGTTTCGTACCCGACCAGCAACCCACGCTCGGCCGCCGAGCGCTGGATGGAGGTTGGTTCAGCTACTCGTCGGGGTCGCGGGCACGCCGCGGCGCCGACGAGCAGCATCGCAATCGACGTCACGCAGGCCGTACCCCGGCGAGAAGCCGAGGTCCGCGACCATGGCTACGGCCCGGAACACGTAGCGGTCCGCGTAATCCGTCCGGCAGTGCACACGTAGCCGGGTGGCGCCCGGTCCGCGCAGCATGGGGGTCTGGGCGACGATCTCCTAGGCGCCGACCGTCACCGTCTGACCTATCCGCGCGCCCTCCAGCAGGAATTCGAATCGCAAGGCCGGTGGGGCCAATCGCCGCATCGCACACCTGGACGTCCAGAGCGAGATGGAAGAGGCCGCGCCGCCAAAGGGCAGCTTCCCCTTCGAGTACGTACGGCACGAAGTGGGCGGCGCTCGACCGGTAGGCATTTCGCAGGTGCGGACTCGCGGCGTGGACATAGGAACTGGGGTCCCGAATCGAGTCGACGCGGTCTATCGAGACTTCGACACCGAGCTGGTCGACGTGCGCCGCAGGGCCATCCGGCCTACCGACGCGTATGCCAGCGGATGCACCGGCTCATCGCCGAAGAGGCCGGCCACGCTGCCCTTGCGGCCGCGATGACTTTCGTGGATCATTCGGCAGTCAAACTTGAGCGTTTGGAGTCCGAGCGCTCCATCGACCGGAAGCGCGCAACGAGAAGTGCCGCAGAATACTGAGGACTGGCAGAATCCGGGATCTGGCTCCAAGAACGGAACCAGAGATCATCAAACCCTGCCTCACGCTGGTGCTCAAAGACCGGCGGCGGGCACGGCAACGACGGGCGGGGCACCGTAGTGTGTGCGAAACTGTAACACGGTAGGCGGCCAACGAGGTTATTGCCTTGGTCTCCGGACCGTCGCTGGTGCGGACTCGGAGGATTCTGTACCGTTACTCAACTTCTGAAAGCGAGCGGCGGCGATCTGCATGTACGCCGGGACGTGGCCTAGCGTGTACCGTTCGGTCATGGCTGCGGTCGAGTGCCCCAGCAACTCCTTCACGATGCGGGTGTCGCCGGTGACCTGATACATGGCGGTCCCGTAGCTGTGGCGGAGGTCGTAAGGACGAATGCCCGTGATTCCGAGCCTCGCGAGGGCGAGGCGGAATGCTCGATGGACGGTGGAGGTCGAGAACCGCCCGACGGCCCCGAGTGCCTCAAGATCGCGCAATGCCGCTTCTCCTTCGGCCGTGAGGGGAATCGTGCGTGTCCGGCCACCTTTGCCCGTGAGAACGGTCAAGACGCGGTCGACGCGATTCCAGTGCTCGGGCCGATAGCGCATGATCTCCGACGGCCGCATCCCGGTGAAT